>JAONMX010000047.1 GCA_028378565.1 Bacteriovoracaceae bacterium | reverse complement strand
GGTCTCAAGCCACAAAATAAATTTCAATGAGCTTAAAAACTCTAGTTCAAAAGAACTTTGTAGTGCAGTTAATTATTTAAAGTCTATCTCTATAGAAGATACCACTAATGCGGATCTCTTTAATATTTATAACCTGCTTGTGATTCATTTAATTGTTGAAGGGTATGACCAAACTTTAAAACTTGGTGAACAAGATCTTCCTCAAAACTATAGTGTTTTAAATATTCTAGATAAAGGCGTAAAAATCTTTGATGAAGTGAAATGGAATATTTCAGGAAAATTAATGAACTTAAATGATATAGAATATTTGGTAAAACAAAGAATGGGGGATTCCGCTCAACTACTCCTTTTTAGAGGAGCTATCGGTTTTGGTGGCCTACCGACAAGTCCTTATCAATTAAGTTCAATTCAAAACAAAGTAAATGAAAACCTTTATGATGTTGTAAATAATAAAACATTCTACGATGATTTCACATCACCCAAATCTTTTATAGTGCCTGGTGAAGTAAACCATTTAGTGACTGATTCAATTGAAAAACTTAGAATAAGTGTAGATACCTTTAGGTTCGCAATTTTTAATAATAATATAGATCTTGCCGTTTGGGGTAGCGTTGTAAAAGAGAATGAACTTGTAAAAGTTGAAGATGAGGAATATGTATGGAAGTTAGAGCTCGATTTTTCAAATTGGCAACTAGCACAGTAGCCTTGCTCTTTGTAGAGGTAGAGACAGTTTTTGCATATAATAAAAGTTTTGATTTGAACTTAGGTTACTCGTATGGCACTTCAGATAATTTAAACTCCTCAAGGCTTGGTGCCATTTCTGGCAAATACTCATTTTTGGAAGCAGGAACACTTGCTCGTTTGAACAATCAGGACAATGAGCTACTTTTTCTCTTAGATATTAAAAAAAAGATTCATAATGACAAAGTTCATTCAAATAATTTTGATAAGATGATGCTCACTTCTGAACTTGGCTGGAAAAGGCGTATCTCCACTAGAGACTTCCTTCTTGTTAACTCTCATGGATTAAAAGCTGATGATAAAGAAATTGATTTTGAACAAAACTCACTTTTAGGAAGAGATTCAAAATTTAAAGAATTTGGAATGAGTGTCTCTTATTTAAAAAATTTTGATATTGCCCAGCTCTATATTTCGAGTTTCTATCTGAAGAGAGATTACAGTACTCTTTCAAATGATGAGAATGGAAACTTATTTGAAGATGATTACTCCGCTTATGGTATTAGTGCTGCCTCTCAATTTGAACTATCAAGCCGAACGGACTTGAGCATAAAAGGTTTAGTTGAGAGAAAACGATATGATGAGAGAAGAAGTCGGTTTACAGAAGGGACTTTAGATAATAGTCGAAGGAATCCTTTAGAAGATCTGATGAATTACAACGTTATTAATGATCTGGATATTAAAGGTGATTTTATAGATTATAAACTTTCTTACCAATATACATTTCAAGATGATCGTACACTTGGAGCTCTTGATTATGATGGGCATAAAGCTTCAGTAGATCTTGTCTTTTCAATTGGTCCTCTTTTATTAAAGCCGATGTTTTTTATAGAGGAAAAAAAGTACGAAACCTTTGTCGCTGATGTTGTTAACAATCCTCAGGCTTTTGAAAAACGAGTTGATAAGAACAAAAGTTATAGCTTACCTATAGAATATAAGTTTTCTGCTGCCACATTTCGACTGAACTACAGTAAAACGATTCTTGATTCAAATTACTTATTAGAGGGTTATCAAGAAAGCATAATTGATTTTGGAGTAAAATATGAAGTTTTTTAATTGTTTACTACTTTTTCTATTCTCACTAAATGTTTTCTCTTCCGGCTCTACTGGTGGAGGTGCTGGTACTGCAAGTGGACAAGTTAGCTCAAACGAATCTAAGTTTGAGGGAGAAGTTTCTGAAAAACTAAAAGAGGGTATTTTAAATTATCAAGGTGGTGCTATAGGTATTTCTCATAAAGACTGGGATGATATAGTAAAGCGTTATGTTACTTTTAATAAGGATAAGACTTCTTCTACTATTGACTATAGTAAAGTAAATATTAATTCCCTGAAGAAGTATACAAGTGCTCTCCTTTCAGTATCAAAGGCCAATTTAGATTTAAAGAGTGTCCCATTCCAAAAGGCGTACTATTTTAATTTATATAACGCTTTAACTGTCGAATTGATCGTTGAAAATCTGCCTTTAAAGTCTATAAAAGAACTAGGCTCAGGTTTTCCTTTATTTCAATCACCTTGGAAAAGAAAATTCTTTAAGCTGTTTGGTGAAATGAGTCATTTAGATCGGATTGAGCATGTTTTAGTACGTTCGAATGAAAAATTAAAAGATCCTCTTGTTCACTTTGCTTTTAATTGTGCTTCTATAGGATGTCCTGCTCTTTTAAACAAAGCTTTTACTGAAAAAAATGTGGAAGACTTACTTCAGTTAGCAACCCGTAACTTTCTAAAAGACAGAAGTCGTAATTATTTTAAAGATAATACACTCTATGTATCATCAATTTTTAAATGGTATGAAGAGGATTTTGAACAGGGTCTAAGAGGTGTTAACTCCCTAAAAGATTTTTTCAAAATGTATAGTAGTTCTGTTACAGATAATAAAAGAGATAAAGAAATAATTAATTCAAAGAATTATAAAATAAAATTTACGGATTATAATTGGAATTTAAACGATACTAAATAGGTGTGTTTTTTAAACATTCTTCAATTGAAATTCGCCACTTTGATGGAAATGTTTTTCTACTTATCAGATGAATCTTGTGTTTCGTATGTTTTTCAATATCTGGTGCATTCACTAAATCATTTACATTAATAAGGTCTTTATGACCTTTCGCTAAATGGGTAGGCAATAAAGAAATGAGCTTTCCACTTAATGTTAATGAGAGAAGGGACTCTAAGCTATCAGTTTGAAATTGAAAGGTTCTAGACTTCATTTTTGCATGCTCAAGACCTTTCGTAAAAAAAGATTGTCTTCCATCGACTTCAGGTCTCAAGCATCCATAGCTTAGATGACTTTTAAATTTTTTATCAGATAGATTATCATTGTGAGTAAAAAAGGACAGAGTGTTTTCACCAATTTCACATAACTCGAAACTATCTGTTCTTGGTGCTTCAATAACGAGTGCCATATCTAGGTGTCCTTGGTGGACTTGAGTTTGAAGCTCATGACTTCTTCCAACATGGAGCTCTATTTTCATATCTTTATTTAATTCTAAAAGCTTTGGATATAGCTTTGGGATATATCTAATACCTAAAGTATCATAGGCACCGATTCGAATAATTGAAGGACCCTCTTGTTCAAAAAGCTCTTGGTCGATAAGTTCAATATTTGAAAGAAGGGGGGCTGTTTTCTCAAGTAAGGCCATTCCTTCTGAAGTAAGTCTAATGCTACCTCTTTCACGAATAATAAGTGTTTGCTCTAGCTGTCTTTCAAGGTTTTTAATGGCCTGTGTGAGTGCAGAAGGGGTGACACCTAGATTGTAGGCAGCTGTTTTAAAATCTAATGTTTCAGCTAGATTTTTTAAAAACCATACTTTGTTGAGATGATAAACTATTGATGTTTTCATAAATTATTCTTCAGTATATTTTTTGATGACACTGTCTTCTACTTTTTTTGCGGTTTCAGAAATAGAAGTATTCTTCTTTTTAAGGCGTTCTTTATAAACTTTTGTTATTGCCTCTTGTTGTTGCTTATAGGTTCTACAAACTTTACAAACACTAAAGTGAAGCTTCAAAGAAAGCTTATCAAAAACACCTAATTCTTTATCGGAGGCCAGTAATTGACTGACTTCTTTACAACTCTTCATGCTTGCATTTTCCTTTCAACACAGTCTCTGAGCTTTGCTTTTGTTCTAAAAAGGATAACTCTTAAATTAGTGGCACTAACCTTAAGAACGTTACATACTTCTTCTGTACTAGCTCCGTCGATCTCTTTTAGATAAAAGGCCATTCTTTGCTTCTCAGGTAATTTATTGAGACAACTTTCAATAATTCCAGACGTTTGGATTGATTCAATAAACTCCTCAGGCTTTTTGGGAGTTAATGCCCAATGACCAGTATCATCAAATTTATCTTCAAAATAAGTATTTAGATCGATATCGGAAGTATGTTTATTTCTTTCTCGGTAGAGCTCTTTTGCCTTATTGTAGAGAATCCCAAAAAGATAGATTCTTATATGAGACCTACCCTCAAAGTTTTGAATATTTTGAAAGAAGGTTCCCCAGACATTTTGAACTAACTCTTGTGCATCTGACTCATTAAGCCCTAGCCCAAAAGAAGCGTTTACAAGATGGGAGCTGTAAGTCTTAACTAAGGACTCAACAGCGTCATGATCTCTATCTTTTAATTTATTGAGAAACTCGGGAGAACTAAAATTAGTTTTGTTTGAATTGGCCATAAGTTAGATATAGTTTAGCAGTAGGGAGCATGTAAAACCATAATTACTTAATGAAGAATTAAAGAGTGCTTAAGAGTTTTGCTCTTTAATAATTTTAGAAACTTTCTCAAGCAAATCTCTACATTCTTGCTCAGTAAGACTATAGAGCACATTACTCTTTTGTAGCTCTTTTCCTCTGCCTGAGGTCGCTTCAAAGTTTTTAATTCTATTGTTGAGATTATTGCGTAGAGTTCTTAAACGCTTAGGCTTCCATTCTGTCATATTTTCTAGTTTTTCCATGGTTTTATTTAATCTTTAAGACACTTTCCGTCAATTAATGTTTTTGATAGCTTTAGGCTATAGGCAGTTAGAAAATAGATATTTTACCTATCACTCGTTCTCGACGAATATGGAGTTAACAAAAGGAGGGCAATATGGCCTACGTAACAGGATTAGATCATTTAAATCTAATAGTAAAAAATCTAAAAACTACAACAGAGTTTTATAAAAATATTTTTGGCCTTGAAGAAAAAGAACGAGGAGTTTGGGAAGGTACAGATTGGGAAATTATTGGTAAGGAAGGAGCTATTTACCTCTGTTTGTATGAGGGAAAGAAGGACTTAAAAGAAAGTAGACTAAGTCATATAGGGTTTAATATTTCTAATTATCAAAACTTTAAAAATAATCTCATCGCTAGAAAGATAAAGTTTGAAGAAATCTCCTATCCAAAAAGTCAGAGTCTCTATGTTAAGGACCCTGATGGACTTGAGGTTGAGGTCAGTTCAGCATTTGGCGGTGGACTAGAGTAGTTGGATTTATTTCTTAGACAAAGTGGTAGCAATATTTACCGTAAGTTCTATTTATGGTATGTTAGTTTTTTAAAATTTATCATTCTATACGGGAGTTACTAATGAGATTTAATGTTTTTGTCTATGTTGTTGCCATTTTGTTTTCTTCTGAAGCTTTTAGTAACGTTTGCTCTGGTTATGGTCCACAGACCCCTCGAGATATTACTCAAAAGTCAGGTCTCAACAGTGTTAAGTTTAGATTTGCCCCTTCATATAAAGAAATGAATCTTTGTAATATTCACTTTCATAAAAATGCTGAACATAAAGGACCAGAGTTTAGTGTCTACGCTGGAAAAGGAAAATTTGGTGGTTATAAATGTAATGATTCCGATAAACTTTCTAAAAAAGAACTAGCTCCTGTAGGTAAAGTTAGCTGTAAAAATATTAAGCCAGGAGATACCATCGAGATTCACTGGGTTCACACTACATGTGACATTAAACCAGGAAAAGGTTTAGGGGCTTGTCTTTCGCCAGCTTGTGCTAATCCACAACTGAGAGTTGAGACGCAGGTTTATACATTAGTTAATGATAAGGACGCAAAAAATCTGGGGCTTATGGGAGCAGACAGAAAAGTTAATGGTTATTACCAAGCAAAGTCTATTCCAACGGGTCTTGATGCAGTTGAATTCTTAGGCTCAACTACTGGTCCAAGCTATACTGAAGAGAAGTGTTCACCTTTACAGGTCACTTGGAATGTAAGTCCTTCATGTCAAAAAATGGATATCAACAGTGTTCATAAGTGGTGTGAAAATAATGTATTTCAAGAAAATAAGGCTCACGGAGTACGTGAACTAGTAAAAAATAAGAAATTACTTTCTGAAATAAAATAAACTTAGTTAAATTAAGCCTCTTATCTGAGGCTTAATTCTATCTTTTTAAAGCGACCTTCTCCATGGGATTTACTTTGGACGAGGTCGTCTTCGCTTAGGTGCTGATGCACAAGTCTTCTTTCGGCCGGGTTAAGTGGCTTCAACATTACTGGCTTCTTAGTATCAACAACTTTCTTTCTCATTTTCTTAACAAGGTCGATAATGCCTTTGTCTTGATTTTTTGAGTTTTGAGCTCTAACGCTAATCTTAACACCTGAAGGTATTCTTACTTTCTTATAGAGATATACTTTTATTAAATGCTCAAAAGAAGTGAGTAGCTCATTGTTATTTCTTGTGAGTAGCCTTTCGTCGCTTCCAGAGAACTGAACCTTAATAACTGGTTCATCAAAGAAAACCTTCGCGAATAAGTTAAGTCTACTATATTTAATGATCTCAATTAAATAAGGAGTTAAAACTCTCTTATAAATAGGTTCAACTGTCACTTTATAAGTATCTTTACGAGGGCCAAAGAAGAAAAACTTTGGTCTACCTTTTTTAAAGACTTCACATTTAAGTACTGATTGATCTTCAATTTGAAAATATCCGAGGGCTCTTTCAAGAACAAGCTTTTGGTCGTTACTAGTCATTACGAATTCACGAGTATCTGGCTTTTCTGCCTCAGTTTTAAAATGTGGTCTATATAAAATAGGTTCTAGTTCAGCAAACTTCTCTGCTTTTTGATTCTTATCAAACTTTTCATTCTTGTCGTTGTTATAACTTTTCTTATTACCATCTCTCATATTCTTACTATTTCCTCTGTCACTCTTTTTATACTTATCGTTCTTGCTTTCTCTTTGTGGCCTTTCGACAACTTGAAGTGTTTTAAAGTCGATATATGGCTTTGGAGTAAGCTTTGCTTCAAAGTCTTTATTGGTTAATTCTAGTTTTGGTATTTTCATATCAATCAGTTCATAAATTGAATCTAAGAACTCACAGTCTTCATGGGCACAAAAGCTTATGGCCTTTCCAACTTTACCTGCACGGCCTGTTCTACCGATTCTGTGAACGTAGTTAGCAGCGTCTTGAGGTATATCGTAATTAATAACAAGGTTAACGTCTTTTACATCTAGACCTCTTGCTGCAACATCAGTACAGACAAGTATTGTTGTTTCTTTTGAGCGAAAGTCTTCCATCAATTTAGTACGTTTGTTTTGAGCAAGTCTTCCTGAAATAGGCTTTGCCTTATAGCCCATATCTGTAAGCCAATGGGCAACAATGTGAGTTTGAACCTGAGTATTACAGAAAATAAGAGCGTAAACATCTTCATGATTCTTAAGAGTATTCACTAAAAGTGGCATCTTCTCATTGGCACTTAACATGGCAATGTAATGATCAATATTATCTACTAAAAGACTATCTTCATTAAGCTTTAACTCTAAAGGCTCAGATCTAAATTTATAGGCAGTGTTTAAAACATCCATATTCGATGTTGCTGAAACCATAATGAGCTGACGAGATACTGGTGTCTTTGAAAGAACAAACTCAATATCTTTTTTAAAGCCCATATCAAATAATCTATCGGCTTCATCAAAAACCACACCTTGACAATTTTCCAGTGAAACTGACTTTTGTTTAACAAGGTCTACAAGACGTCCTGGTGTTGCAACGAGGATATTTGTACCATTGATAAGTAGTTCTTTTTGTTTCTCTATATTTTCTCCACCAATAAGACATACGGCCCTAACTCCAAAGGCATGTCCAATTTGGTTGAAGACTTTGTGAGTTTGTTGAGCGAGCTCACGAGTAGGTGAAAGTACAATGTATTGGACTGTTCTTTCTTTTTGATTTTCTTTTGAGAGAAGATTTTTTCGAAGAAGGATTTCAATGATTGGAATAGCAAATGAACCAGTTTTTCCACTTCCGGTTTCGGCCTGTGCAAAAATATCTTTTCCATCTAGAATTGGAGTCATTGTCATGTTTTGAATTTCAGAAGCGTTTTCAAAACCTATTTCTTTAAGTCCTTCAATTAGTTCTGGGCTGAGCTTAAACTCAGCAAAAGATTTCGTAGTTTCCATATATTTCCATAAAAGGGTTTCTTAGCAATTTGGCAAAAATTTCACGTATTATCAATAGTTTATTTCATTTCACTTGAGCAAAACAATCGAGTTATTAATAGCTTGATGCAGTTCTTTATGTTTTATTTTTATGCGCTTGTTGTCATTGGGCTTTAAAGGGGAGATATTGCTGTAATTCATCTATTTTCTGGGCCACTAATTCGTTCTGCTGTTTCGTGTGGTCACGAATTATTTTTTCTAGTTCAGGATGTTTTAATCGATGGGAACTTAATATTTCAACGGGTGTAAAACCTCTTAATAGTTTTTGCTCACCCTGTGCTCCAGCTTCAAATAATTCTAATGAATTTTCAAAACACATCTCCATACCTTGATAGTAACAAAGCTCAAAATGAAGATAGCGATAGTCTTCTTCGTATTCTGGTTTAATCCCCCAGTAACGACCGTAGAGTGTTTTTTCTGTTTTTAAGAAGAGGGCCATGGCAATGAGTTCATCACCAAGGTA
>JAONMX010000046.1 GCA_028378565.1 Bacteriovoracaceae bacterium | reverse complement strand
CTTTGGTGGAAGTTCAGGACCTGAAATCTTGATTTCATCTGGTAAGGTAGATGGAATAAAGGACCCGGCTTTTTTGAAAAAGGTAGAAAAACTAAAGAATTGGCTGAATGAACAGAATTATGTCAACAAGACGATTGATATCATCGATATCATTAAGGATACAAATCGTTCTCTCCACGAAGGGAGACAAGAATTTTACACACTTCCTGATACTCAAAAAGAAGTGGCACAAGAGCTCTTTATGTATACCTTAGGACTACCTCAAGGAATGGATTTAAATAATCGAATGAGTTTAGATTATGAGATGATGCGAATGAGTGTTCTATGGAGTATTTATGATACTCGAGGTTGGTTAAGTGGAGTAAAGCTTATTTTAGAAAAAGCAAAAGGCTTTGGTCTTGATGCTGAGGTTACAGGTAAGTTCTATCTCTTTCAAAGAATGATGGACTATATTGTTTTTACTTTTTTTAAGTCAGTTACTCTTGCTCTCTTTCTTGTGGCCATTCTTATGATGATTGTTTTTAAATCTATTAGAATCGGTCTCCTTAGTCTTATTCCAAATATTCTCCCTCTCATACTGGGGGGAACAATAATGTACTTAACAAAAATAGATTTAAATATCGGAAGTGCTCTCGTTGCTAGTGTTTGTCTTGGAATTGCGGTGGATGATACCATTCACTTCCTAGCAAATTATATTCGTTTAAAAGAAGAAGGTTATAATGAGGTTGATACCATTGCGAGTATCTTTACTTATACAGGTAGTGCTCTAATTGTTACTACTATTATTCTTGCTTCAGGTTTTGGCCTCTATATGTTTGGTAACTTTATCCCGAACATTAATTTTGGTCTTCTTTGTGCTGTTGTTCTAACAATGGCATTGATCATAGACCTTGTGTTTCTACCTGCTCTCTTGTTGAAGTTAAGTAAAGAATAATTTACCCATTAAATAAGGTACCTAAATAAAGAGCTTTATTTTCAATGTTATAATACCGATGAGAGATACTTAGATCTCTTAAGTTACAGGTATTTAATGAATTATATGAGAATATTTGAAGAGCTTGAAAAGTCTACCAATACAGGTTGTTGGCAGTATGATGTAAAAGCGAATAAGCTTTGGTGGAGTAAGCAGACTTGTTTTATTCATGGAGTAGATGAGAATACAATTCCTGATGTAATCAGTGGTGTTAGTTACTACCATGAAGATGACAAAAAGATTATTAAACAGGCCTTCGAAGATTGTCTTTATGAAAGAAAAGAATTTTGTCTCAGACTAAGAATTATAGATGCTCATGGTAACCTCGTACATGTCGAATCGACAGGAAAGCCCTTGATTGAAGACGATGAAGTTGCTTTTGTCTTTGGAACTTTTAGGGATATTTCAGTTGAGGCAATAAAAGAATCAAGGCATGTTAAAAATGTTCAAAGATTAGACAACTATAAATCGCATATTGAAGATTTCTTTATTGTTTCAGAAACTGACCATCTTGGTGTTATTACACATATAAACGATAAGTTTTGTAGTATTTCTAAATATAGTCGTTCAGAACTTATAGGCAAAACTCACTCTATTATAAACTCCGGTTATCACGATAAAAATTTCTTTAAAAAAATGTGGGATGATCTTTTGAATGGAAAAGGTTGGGAGGGGCAAATTTGTAATAAAGATAAGGATGGTGATCTCTACTGGGTACAGTCTTTTATGTTTCCTAAGGAGTATGATGTTGAAAAAAAGCAATTTACTTCTTTTCTTGCCATACGTTTTGATATTACCGATAAGAAAAATCTTGAAAATAGACTCATTGAAGAACAAAAGAAGAATGAATTTGCAAGCCAATTAGCCGCTATAGGAGAGATGTCCGCAGGGATCGCCCATGAAATCAATAATCCTTTAACTATAATTTTAGGTGCTATCAGAAAGCTTGAGAAACAAGAGTATAACGATTCTATATTTGAAAAAAAAATCAACATTATTAAATCTTCTACTCAAAGAATCAGCCGTACAGTTAAGGGGCTGCATCATGTGGCACAAAAATCTCGTTCTGATACTTTTAGTATATCTGACTTGATTTCTATTATTGATTATACATTTGATTTTTGTAGTGAGGCATTGAAAAGTCAGTTTATTGATTTGGAGTTTTTTCATGCAGATGAATCAGTAGAAATACTTTGTGATGAAGTTAAAATATCTCAAATTTTATTGAACCTTATTAATAATGCAAGAGACGCGATTAATGAAGCAGACTCCAAAGAACGCTGGATTAAGTTGAGTGTCGAAACAGATAGTTCAAAAGTTCGAATTTCTGTAATGGATTCTGGTCCCGGTATCTCACAAGATAATAGAGATAAGGTTATGAACACTTTTTTTACAACGAAGGATATTGGTAAAGGAACTGGGCTAGGTCTTCCCCTAGTAGGACGCTTTGTGAAAGAACATAAGGGGACATTTACACTTTTACCTAACTCTGAGAATACCTGCTTCGTTATCGAGTTACCACAAGTCAACAGCTAGCCTAGCTTAAACTTTTATCAGGCTTTGAATTTTTATTATTTATAACAATTGCCACTATAATAAAGAGAACCACAATTAATTGCCCAATAAGTACTTCTGCTGTTGAATTAAAGCCGATCGCTGGTACAGGAAAAATATCAAGGTTTGTCTGTCCTAATATACCTGTTTTTTGAAGTGCTCCAATCCCTTTTCCTAGAAAAACTGTTGATAGAGTAAGGATTAAGAAGGTCGATGCTTTAAATAAGTACTTCAGGTTCAGCTTAATACTGTTGATTACCGCAAAGCTGATCACAACAATACTCAAGACGATAGCACCGATGGCCCCAATGGCAACATATAAACTCTGGTGACCATCAAGGATAATTATTTTTAGAAAGAGAATCGTCTCTAGAACTTCTCTGAAACAGGCAGTGAAGGCAATGAGAAAAAGAGCTATTCCTTTCCCTGACCCTACCGAAGTGTTTACTGCACCTGTGAGCATTTCTTTTATTTTTGTAACATCAGTATTCTTGTGTAGCCAGTAACCAACATAGAATAGCATGACCGAGGCAAAGAGGGATGTGTAGCCAGAAATAGTTTCAGCTAACTTGCCCGTAATAACAAAGTACTTCTCTAGAATGACATATAAAATGATACCAGCGAGAAGGGATGAGGCCCATCCAATATGAATATCTTTATTGAAAGCTTTTGCTTGCGCTTTTCTCGTTAGACCAAGAAGAAGAATAAGAATGAGTCCTGCTTCAAATGCTTCTCTTAAAACAATACCAAAAGAGATGAGCATACTAGATGAATTTGTTATTTGGGAACGTGGTGCACTGAGAATTCCTTCAAGTTTCGTGATGATAGGATCTAATACAGTTTTTAATTCTTCAGAAGCATTCTCTTTACTTAAGACAGAACGATACTTTGATAAGTCTCTTTCAAGTTCTGTTACGATACTACTATTAGTGGCCATTAGAATTCCTTCAACTGGCTCTAGACCTTGAAGGTACGCTGTTAGAGAAAGGTTCTTGGCAGTATCAATATTACCAGTATTGTATTCAGTATAACTCTTCTTAAGATCGTTAATTGCTTTTGTTATATGAAGATCAAGTTGCCCTTCTCCTCCACCACTTGGTGGCCTTGTATTAATATCTCTTATACTGGCCATCACTCCTAAAAATTCTTCTTCGTCGACATTATACATTTCTTTAATTTCATTATCTGAAAGGGATGAGCTTTCTTTTACATCGAGATTTATTTTATTAATTTTCTTTACGTTATTAAATCTAAATGACGAAACGTAGTAGGCAAGTGACCAACGATCTTCTTCTGAAATATCATCATGCGCTAGCATTCCTGTCCCATTAACTCCAAGAGTAATTGTATTATAAGCACCGTAGGGAGAAACGTTTGTCATTCTATCTAGGTCATGAAAGTTTGTTGGTGCTGGCTCAAGCCCAACTCCTTCAGGACCATCACCGTAACCACTGTCACCATGACAGCTGATACATTTTGCTTGAAAAAGTTCTGCTGCTTTAGCGAGGTTAATCTTTGTTGCAGGATAGGTAAGAAGATTAAATTTCTTGAGAATGTCTGCTCTTAACTCTGCAGTAATTTTCGCAATTTCTACGGGTTCAACTTTATTATTCAGACCATTACTTAGTTTTGTAATGTTGGCCACAATATCTTGATCATAATTATTTGTCTTAGAGATTCTTACGACTTCTTTAACAAAGTCTAATTGCTCTTGATACTCGTCATTGCTTTTAACTTGTCCGTTTTCAACGGCCTCTCCATAATCTTGGCCAATATAGCTAAGTAAGTGAACAGCGAGGGCATTATCATTTTTACCTGCATATAAAGATATAGATAGAAGTACTAAAACGTTAAAAACGATAAATTTCATTATTTCTCCAAGATGTTTTTTTATACTTAATAAGTATTACTAAATGGAGTTGTTGTCAAGTATGGCAAACATTTGGTTGATTGGTCAAACATTGTTTAAGTTACTGAATTTAAACAACGAATATTGATTGCAAATAATAATGGCTTTTTATATAGTAAGCATCCATGTGATAGATAGGAATGCTATGGACTTCACTCTTTTAGTAGGCATACTCATTATTTTTTCAATTATCCAGTCAGTAATTGGGGTAGGACTTTTAGTATTTGGAACCCCAACCTTAATGATAATGGGTTATTCTTTTCAAGAGACATTAAGTATTGTTCTACCAGCATCAATTTGTATTAGTTTTCTGCAAGTCTTAGAGTCTTCTCAATCAGCAAAAGCATTTCGAAAAGAATTTAATATCTTTTGTCTTCCCTTTGTTTTCTTAGGCCTTTCTCTTGTACTTATAATGAACGAAAAAATTGATTTAAGTATTTTTGTAGGCGTTATGCTTATAATAAGTGGTGCTATTAGAATATCAAAAAGACTTTCAGCCTGGCTGTCTCGTTTTATCCTTAAGTTCCGAAAAGTTTATCAAGTAATTATGGGATCAATTCATGGTTTAACTAATATGGGTGGGGGATTGCTTACGTTATTTTCTTCATCCAAGCTTTATTAAATTAAATATTCTAATTTATTTGTTTATCGCTTTTATATCTTATTCCCTTTTTGGTAAGCGCCTCTATGTTAATACACAAGAAAAAGTTTTTCATAATGCAATTACCGGGATTATTCTTACTTACGGTGTTATCTTAATAGCAAAGTAAGTAAATCTTTTATTTCTAATCTCTTTCTACATGGTCCATTATGATAGGTATTTGACCGAAGCTGATGCGACAGTTAAAGGTTATTAGTTTTGGGATCGGCCCTGTGGTTTCGTTAATCAAAAAATCATGTTTTGATTTCCTTGCCAAATGCTTATCGCATTTGACTTCGGCGACTCAACTCTTCGATCCCTCATCGTTGGGGCCACCACACATCCCATTATAAATTGGTCCATACAATTCATAATTTTTAGGGAATTTGATGAAAGGCAAGAAAAGGCGAGGGAGCTTACGTGATAGGTAAGTGACCGAGCTTTTTACGAAGCTTTGAATTAAATTAACAAAAATTAGGGATGTATGGTGGACCCGAGCGGGATCGTTCTTCCAGCTCGTGACATACTGTCACTCGCCCCAGAGACGGGGTCATTCACTTAGTCGAACATCGTGTTCGACTTCCCATTCCAAACTGTTCCTATTCGTCACATTTTGAAATGGTCGTTCATTCTTTTCGATCCCTTTTTGAATTCACCATAGATTCCTAATCTCTTTCTACATGGTCCATTGATTTATAATTCTGCTAGATTTTGCCTTTGACAAGCGAGGGTGAGGTAAGCATACGCGATAGGTATGTGTCCGAAGCCGATGCGACAGTTAAAGGTTAAAAGATAGTAGGATTAGAAATCTATGGTGGAGGTTGTGACAAGCTAGTTGAACAAGGTCTTACTGTAGATCAAATGTTTGATGTTGTTTGGGCCATACCTAGAGTTGATAGAGAAAAAGTTATTCTATTAAGCTCTCAGGGCATGTCTATAAATGCCATTGCCAATTCTTTTGACATCCCAATTGGGAACAAATGTTATTTGAACATCAGAAGCAAAGGTCTTGATCTTATTTTTTTCAGCTTCAACTTGCTTTTCCAAGTCAAGAATTTTCTTCTTTTTGGCATCTCTTTCGATTTCTTCAACTTTCTTTATTTGGTTTCCTGTGACATAGGTTCCAAATCCTCCAATTAAAGCAAGGACAAGGCTCACAAGTCCGAAGTATTGAAAAAACGCATGCCACTTTTCTAATCCCATCAAAAAACCTCTATTTGGATAAGACCCTACGTCTTTCTAAGCGATAATCATTAATCTCTGAAATATCGAATTTGTGATAGTGATAAAAATCTCCGGCCCATTCAGAGAAGTCTTCATGCTCAGGATGCTTGGGATCGTTGAGTGCCTCAAGCATATTGTAGTGGCCATGAATTCCGCCCACATCATCTAATGGGGAGTCCTCTTTTCCATCAATACAGACAGGATATTTAACGCTTTTCTTTGAGTTTAAAAATTCCTCAATTTCAATTTCATGAACCCAGTTATCACCGAAGTCATAAGTATAAGTGAAACTATCTGTCGTCTTAGCTATTTGAGAAAGGCGTTTGGTCTGGTCGTTATACCATCCCATTTCCCCAGCATCTAGATCAGGATCACCATACTCAATACCATCGACATTAAAAACGTAGAGATGGGTGCTTTTCCAAGAAAAAGACGCCTGAATAATTCGATGAAGTCCGCGAAGGGGTTGGGTCGCCGGAACTTGGAGCCTTCTCCAAATCAAAGGCGATGAGTCTTTGAGTGAAACTTTAATTTGAATGACGTCTCGATCATTTTGAAAGGTCTTTCCCTTTTTTACCTTAATCGGTTCTAATGACCGAGCATCAAACTTTTTCATTTTAAGCAGCCTTAACAATAGTTGTTAATTTCTCAATGATCTCATTTTCCCAAAACTTCTTAATTTCTTCATCTTCGTTGATCGAGATTAAAAGAACTGAGTAGAGGGCATTCTTGACAACCTGGCCTTTTTTTAATCCGGTAAGATTTGAATAGGCCTCCACGTCACGCATACCTACAGGTGAGAAATACAAATTCTTTTTCAAGGTATCACCGTCTTTTAGAAGGTCAAGATCACCTGAATCCTTATAGGAATTCAATTTCTTGATTATTGGCCTTCCTTTTCTGGTATCGATGAAATTAATAAAAGTAATGGTGATCGCTCTAATAATGAGAGAGTCATCATAAACGCCAATTCTTTCTTTTAATTTCCCTAGAACATCATAGGCATTGGATGAAAGAGAATATTGAACTTTAAAAAGCTCTCTGTTTTCATCTTTTAATTGATGAAGCCATTTTGAAAACTCGCTATCAATTTTTTGAGTCCATAAAGCGTTTCCTTCTCTGTCTACCTCAGTAGTATAAGAAAAGGTGTTGCCTAAAAATTCTTTATTAACAGTTGTTTCCATATTAAACCTCTTGCCTAAAGCTTTGGATTGTTACTCCCTTCAAATCACCTTTGTCGAAAAAGTAACCCTTCACAAAGTAGAATTTTGTCTCAATCTCAAAAATTCCACCAAACTGAACTTCACAATTAAACTTAAAGCATTTGTCTTCACCAGTTGTGCCATGTGGGCCATTGGTACTATCTCGATCAATCCACTTTAAGTTAGCTGCTTCATCCATTCTGTAGAGGACTTGGTGAAACTCATCTATCGAAAGATTGGGAGGACTTTTTCGATCTTCCCAGTAGTCCACTTCGCCATGCTCTACAACAGCTATTAGCTTATCTAAAAATTGAAGTCCTTCAACTTCCTTTTCAAGCGTATTCATACGCCTCCTATTTAAAGTATCACAAGTGTGATACTTTTTCAATGTTTTAATAATTTAAACAACTTAATATGCCATAAACCTACCTAAATGGCTAAAATGAGGGGTTTCCCCCTCATTTAGCTCTATTTTTTAAGTCTGATAACATTATCAAGCGAACCAAATTTAGGCGTCACTTTGAAGTCGTCAGTCACTCCCTTCACATCTACACCGGCCATTCGGACGTAGATTTGGAATGTTTTAAAATCGGCCCAGCCTCCCATCTTCATAACCTGTGTAGGTTCTGCACCGGAAGCGAGAACATGGGTAGCAAAGCAAGCTCTTAGAGTGTGGAAAGTGACGTATTTATCAATTCCAATCCTAACAAGGAATGCCCTAAGAATCTTTGCTGCATTTCCATCGTTCCATCCCCCAGGTCTGGGTAGGACTCTTTCAGCATTAGGATGAAACTTTCTCAGTTTCAAAAGGACTTCTTTTAAATCCTCAGAAATATGAGCGTTTCTCCAATCTGAATTTTTAGTCGATTTTATTCCTTTGATTCTTTGACTATAGGATTTTGTGATTCTGATAATACCATTTTCAAGATCAACATCGTCCCAAGTTAAAGCAAAGAGTTCACCTGATCTCATGCCCGTTAGTAGGGCAACAGACCAAATGTGACACCAAGGGTGTTCTCTTAGTTCTGCTTCATAAAGAAGTTTTCTGATTTCCTCAAGGGTAAGAATCGGTTTGTACTTGTTTTTTTCAGAATCGATAACAAGTCCATGCACTGGACTTTTTACGACCTCAGTAATCAAACCTTCTTCAACACCCCATAGCCATATTTTGTTAATTGAGCCTTTGATAGCCTTGATACGGCTAGTGCTATAGGAATCAGCTACAAGAGAGTTAATGACATAACGGCCATCGGCAGCTCTGGAATACTTCTTTCCTGCTA
>JAONMX010000045.1 GCA_028378565.1 Bacteriovoracaceae bacterium | reverse complement strand
ATCAGGTGGTGGTGGATCAACTCTTGGATCTTATAACACACCAAATTTAACTGCCTCACAATTCGTTGAAGGTCTTAAAGATTATGATGTTCTTTCAGATCACGCTCTTTTATTAGATATTGATGAAACTCTCAGATCTCAAGTAGTAGGCCAAGATGATTGGTTTGTTATCTATGATGCAAAATATGACGAGAATAAAGCTTACTCACTACAATATCTTCGTGGACTATTCTACACAGCCTATTATTCGGATGAGTACTATACAGCTAGATCATTCAGAGGATTAGAGGATCTAGATATCGGAAACGGGAATCTTAACGGTGATTTCTGGGGAGATGACTACGAAGTTGTTGACGCTCAGTTTGATATCTTTGGTGACTTTTCTCACTTTGAAGGAAGGAATTCTGGTTTCGATTATGAAGATGGTGAAGAGACAACTGATGCATCTTTAATGCTTGCAGACAAAGAAGAGATTAAAGAAATCAAAAGAGCTTCAAATATATCTTTTGCTTTTTCAATGCCATTTGAAACGGCCAGATCTTTAGTTACTCTAGGTAGTAAAATGGAAACTCTTTTAAATGGTGCTAACTCACTTGATCAGTTAACAACTGCCGATCAATTAGCATTAACAAAAGATGTTGAAGACTTCACAGGTGTTAGTCTTTCTGAAATTATGGAAGCTTCGATAGATGCAAACAAAAAGAAAGAAACACTTTCTAAGATTGCAGAAAAGATCGGTGTGAGTGCATCGAATCTTGAAGAAAAGATTCTTCCAGAATTAGTTGGTTTAAAATAAGTATAATCCGTAGGGATTGTTAAATGATATTTTAGAAGGGGGAGCTTTGGGGCTCCCTTTTTTAATTGAGATTTAAGAATCAGGTTTAAAAAGTTTATCCATTCTCATATTAAAAACCTCTAAGTATTTTTCTTTATGTTCTTCATTCAAGTAACTACTTTGAATCATCTGAGTAATAGTAGACCTCTTGTTTTTAAGATCGTTATAGAATTTATCAACTAGCTTAAGGCTTGGTAGTCCTATTCTCTTACCTAGCTCATTAAAGCATGAGTAGGTATAGAATCCGTATCCCTTGCCACCTTCTTTTCCTTCAAAGTCTTTTGAAAACTCACTATCACCATCTTTATCGTTTAAAAGATAGAGTCCAAGTTCCCTATCAGACTTTGCGTAGAGAAGCGTATTAACAATATCGTAGGAAGGGGTTAATCTATTCTTCTCAGATTGAATTGAAATATTTTTTAAATGATAATCATCATTACCTATACAAAAGTTTAATATCACTGTTTTTAAAAACTCCAATGCCTCTATGGTCCCAAAGATAGAAAAAATATATTCTCCGACTTGTTGATAAGTCTTAGCGTCATATTTTCCCTCCCCTTCATTACTAATTCCCATGGCCTGCATCATATCTTCTTGATGTATTTTTACATACTCATCTTCACCATTTGTCTTAGTGTAAGTAGGGTTTTTATACCGATCAAAACGCTTTGTAACGTAAGCATTCTCCCCTTCTTTTAACTTCATTAAGGCACACTCTGCCGTTCTAATACCCATTAGCCTAAATATTTCCATTGAGAGATGTTCGTTTTCCGAGCACTCTGGATACTCCTCAGGAGAAAGTTTTATAATATGAGTTCCATTTGTTTCAACTGTTTCTAAGTGAGTTTCATAAACCTTTAAAGAGAGTTTAGGCTGCATACCAGAAATACTAAATCGTGAACTCTTCTCTCTGGCCTTTTTTGTTTTAAACTCTTTTCTTGTAAATGGTAGTTGGTCTTTGACTTTTAAGGTTTCAAAGACACTTCGAAAACACTTATCGTGATAACTCTCAAACTTTGAGTCTTTATTATTTTCTTTTAAACATATTTTACAAATTTCCATCAAATTCATCGCTTGTTAGATTCTTCATTGTTATAGAACCAATTGTGTCTTCAGAGTTATTAACAAGTAGACTAAACTTATCATCTTCATCTATTTTTTGAGATGTACTCTGTGCTTTTTTAAGCCACCCTTCTGTTAGTAAACCATCAAAAAAAGGAAATAATGTTTCAGAGATGTAAGCTCTCTCACGCAGTGGAAGAGATCTACTTATTGCTATGGCACCTGGTTTTTGTACATATTCCTCTTCATAGACAAATCCATAAATAATTATCTCTTTATGTCTTACTCTCAATAATTGGCCACAGTAGATATTATTTAAATATACCTGTACTGATTCGACTTTTACTCCCATTTTACTTTGATCCCCAAGGCCTTTGCTACTTTTAGAATATTAGAAAATGAGACATTAGTATCTCCATCTTCAATTTTTTTGATTGTAGATCTTGATAATCCCACTAAATCGGCCATGGAGTTTTCAGACATTTTTAAGTCTTTTCGTCTTCTTTTTAATTCTTGATGGAGAGACTCTACTTCCTTTGTTTCTTTAAGTGCTAGAGAGGTCTTTCTTAATGTATCATCAAGCTTTTTATAAGAACTAGTATTACCTAAGTTCTGGCCATCTTTCCTACCTTCTAGACCCTCTATGAAGCTTAGAAAAACTTTCGCTAATGGTTCATTTTCACTCATATTTACCTCAAAATGATTGTTATTATAATCATTTACCTCATTATAACACATTATCGGTATTTTTATTAATCATTTTATAAAATTTGTATTTTTTAACATACATTTATATAATATTGAGTATTATACAATACATTTATTAGAAAATGTTTATTAAAGCATTCATTTTCTAACTAATATATCTCAATTTGTGCTACACTCTAGCTATGGACCTAACCTTCATCTCAGACACACATTCGAAGCATCGAGAAATTGAGTTAGGCTCAGGGGAAGTGTTGTGCCACTGCGGAGATATTACAGGAGATGGCGAACTTAGAACCATAAAGGACTTTGCAGAGTATTTTGGCCAAAGTGATTTTAAACACAAAATTGTCATTGCTGGAAATCATGACTTTTGTTTTGAAAATAAGAATCAAGAACAAGAGGCCATAGGTTATTTAGAACAAAACGGAATCATATACCTGAATGATTCTGGGGTTGAAATTGATGGCGTTAAGTTTTGGGGAAGTCCAATCCAACCATGGTTTTTTGATTGGGCCTTTAATAGACAACGTGGAGAGGATATTAAAAAGCATTGGGATCTTATACCAACCGATACTGATGTCTTACTCACTCATGGACCTCCAAGTAATATTTTAGATCTTTGCAAAAGTGGGCAAAGGGTCGGATGCGAAGAATTATTAATTAAAGTTAGAGAAGTTAGACCTAAGATTCATGCTTTCGGACATATTCATGAGTCGTATGGAAAACTTGAATTTGAAGGTATTAAGTTTTTAAACGCATGTTCTCTAGATCATCGTTATGATGTGAAAAACCCACCTATTAAAATCTCAATATAGGAACTACTTATAATCTATACTGATTTCAGTATATCCTTGCGTTATACTAAAATTAGTATATACTAAAACTATACTAAAACTAGTATATATTTAAATCATACTAATTTTCGTATGGAGTAGGTATGAAAAAAGATATAACAATTCAAAATTTAAACACACCTAAAGCTCTAGGAGTGGCCATTAAACGCTTGAGAAAGAGTGCGAATATAAGTCAGGATGCTTTGGCCAAGTCCTTAAACATGAGACAAGCAACTATCAGTGCCCTAGAAAATGGTCGTGGAACACTCGACTCATTCTTTAAAGTCATTCAGGCCCTAAAAGTTAATCTATCAGTATCTAACACGCTAAAAATGTACAAGGCGAAAAGTACAGATGGTGGTAAAAAAGTAACTAAAGCTAAAAATCTTCTGGATCTTTTAAAGGGTTAGGATATTTATGAAAGCAAAGTCATTAAAAATTTACTTAAACACCATTCTAGTGGGTACATTAACTAAAAGGACGGATGGGCAAGTTTCTTTTAAATATTGTGAAGAATGGATTGACGCTGGATTTGCAATTTCAAATTCTCTTCCCTTGCAAGAGGATATCTATAAAGGCGAAATAGTTTCTAGATATTTTGATAACCTACTTCCTGACAATGACGAAATCCTAAAAATATTGGCCTCTAAGTTTGGTGCTGAAAGTACAAGATCTTTTGACCTATTGTCTGTTATTGGAAAGGACTGCGTAGGTGCATTATCCTTCTTACTACCAGGTGTTGCTGAACCTAAAGATTTCGAAATGAACTACTCTAAACTCTCTAATTCAAAAATTGAAAAAAGATTAAAATCTCTTGGGAGCACAAGCCCCTTAGGGATGAATGACGATGAAGACTTTAGAATATCAATTGCAGGAGCTCAGGAAAAAACCGCATTTTTAAATATTGATGGTAAATGGCAAGAGCCTCATGGACTAACACCCACTACTCATATCTTTAAAACTTCAATCGGGGCCCTAGGAAGTAGTGTTAACTTCGAAGATAGTATTGATAACGAATGGGCCTGTCTTTATCTTATGAAAAAAATGGGACTTCCTGTTTGTGAGACTAATATTGCAAAGTTTGGTGAACAAAAAGTACTTGTCGTTAAGCGCTTTGATAGAAAGTGGACAACTTATAAAGGTAAGGAAGTTTTAATTAGAATTCCCCAAGAGGATTTATGTCAGGCCCTGAGTATATCCCCCTATAGAAAGTATCAATCCGAGGGAGGTCCTGGTGTTAGTGAAATTGGGGAATTTTTAATGGCATCGAAAAACTCGGAAGATAGGATTAATTTCTTCAAAGCAATTATTGTCTTTGGCTTATTATACGCAACAGACGGACACGGAAAAAACTTTAGTATCTTCTTGGAAGATGACGGCTTTAGGTTAACACCATTCTATGATGTTATGAGTGCTTACTTTCTACACAAGAGAGAAAAACAACCACTTAGTAAGCTAAAACTTGCTATGAAGGTAGGAAATTCAGGTCACTATGCCTTTAAAAGAATCCTAAGAAGACATTATCAAGAAACTGCAAAGATGTGCTCCATTGGTAGTGACCTATTTGAAGAGATAATGGATGATTTGAAAGTAAAGTATGAAAATTTAGACATTATCGATAAAGAACTTGATCCCCTTTTAAACAAAGAGACTCTCGATATTATCCTAGAAGGAATGGGAAAGAGATCCAAAGTATTGTTTTATTAATGCTTTTTGTAAAACTTCTTACTCCTGAGATTAATAGGAACTTTTTAACTCTTAAGAGTCAAATGGTGAATGGATACAAACCTATGGAATATGTATTTTTTTTATAAAAAAGGGTCTTAAACCATAGGCATAAATGTGGCCAAGACTAATTGAGGCATCATACTTCTTTCCATAAGGGAACTAATCCATTGGTGTATGGATACAAACCTATGGAATAAGACCTTTTTAAAAAGAATAAGGGTTAAAATTACTGGAATATAACTTTAAGCAATGGTTTAAGTGCCCTTTGCAATTAAGACCTATGGCTTAAGTCCCTTTCTACTCTCTAACTATGGATTAGTTACTTTTGTCTTAAAAAAAGTTCTTAAACCATAGGCATAAGTGTGGCCAAGACCAACTGGACGCATCATAATATTGTTTCTAACCAATGGCCTAACTCCTATACATTTTGCCCAAGCAACCCCGAACAAATAGCCTGTGAAGCCATTGTTTCTGCAAAAATCGAAATAGGCCCTAAAGTGAGCACCACTCGCCAATATATCATCAAAAACCCAGATAGCAGGAGGATTATTCTCAAAACCAACTCATGAATAACTACTCATTGTATAAACCAAACCAATTGTTTAAATTTGGTATAGCACATTATTTAATTGGTATTTTCGATCCTAAGTATTTCAAAGAAGCTTTATTCATCGTCACTCTAAGCCAATTTTCAAACTGTTTTTCTACAATAAAACTATCATGGACTGACAAAACTACTATACCTTCCTTCACTCCTTGTGTCATTGTATATAACGCCATTTGAGAATCCCTGAATTGGAGTTCAAGACCATTTAATTGAAAAAAATTATCTCTAATTAGTGCATGCTTTTCAATGAATTTATCAATGATAACCTCTACTTTAATACCAATTGAAATTTTTTTTTCATTAAGATGCTTATCTAATGCTAATATTGCACTTCTTCTGCTTTTAGTATTTATACAAATTTGTAGTGCTACCTTGAACAAACTCCTATATACTTCATATCCTTTTATTTTATAAACATCACCTTGAAAGCAATTACCTGTTTTTAAAATATAGAGCATGTTTATGTGAAGGCCAGAGTAATCAAGTTCTACACTTTCAGTGTTGTTAATTTTTATCTGAGAGCGCTTTTCTTTTTTCATATTCAAAAAATGTGCATAAATTCTACCTCCTTGCTTAAAAGAACTATTATTGAATACTCTATAATAAATGCAATTTAATGGTTCTTCATAAATCGTAATAGATGATTTTTCTAAATGTGCATTAATTAGATTTAAATCCCTTCTATATCTATTTGTAACTTTATTGTCTTGAAAATCAATGTAATTTTTGTTTTCATCTTTTAATATGATGATCTCCCCATAGTTATGAGAATAACTCAACATAGTTATTCGTTGAAAAGATTTAAGTATATTAATAAGACTAGCTGTAGGCTTAATTGTAGTTAACTTTTTTAAATTATTACTTCGATACCCAAGACTAAGAGTAATTAGCTTTTGTCGTTTTAATAAATATACCACCTCTCTAAGTGATGATACTTTAATATTTCGTGCGTTATAACGATCTGGTAGACCAAATATTTTCTTTGATTTTCCTAACTGTACAATTAGGGTCGAAAAATTCGAAACGATAAAGTTTTCAATAACATTAAGTAAACAATTCAATTTAGGTAATCTATACTTACCTCCTTCTTTTTCAAGGATTTTCATACAATATGCCTCTAATTCACCACAACTCTCTCCTCTTAAGTTCACATCTAAAAACAGCTCTTTATTATTTGGGAGTTACTGGTGATGACAAATATTTCGCTCTAGCCATGAAATACAAAGATAGTGACTGTGAAAATTTAAAACAATCTTCCTACAAGGCCCTATCTTCTCTTTATGAAAAAAATTATTTAAATGAGGACTTGGAAGACAAATACTACCAATTGATAAAAACAGTTGAAATTGAACTAGGAAAAGAGGAGTCAGGTCTAACAAAAGAGATCATAGAAACAGCTTTGTATAAGATGAAATATGCATAGTGTAACCGAATATCAAGCACTTGCACCACCTAAGTTTGTAGAAAACTCTTTAAATACAGACAAAACTCATGTAAAATAGAGATATAACCGAAAGGTGGTATATGACAACGAAAGAAGAGCAATACATTACTCTGCCAAACAACGACCTCTTTAAAGAATTGGTTAATAAGGGCCATATATCTGAGCATGGAATTAACGAGGCAAAATACCGTAGGGCAAAGAAGCTTGAAGATTCTCTTGTTAAGAAAAAGGTTAAAAAGAAATCTCATAAAGATATGAATAAACTCTATGTTCTCTCAGATGGACTTAAGGGTAAGAATCAAAAGAAACTTCATTATGTATCGATTGCAATAAAGTATTTTACTAAATATGGGATTAAAGTAAATCTTCAAAACCTTTTGAGCTTAAAGTTTAATGATGGAATGAATCTATTTGAGTTAAGTGCAAGTTCAAAAAAAGAAAACCAAGCGATGCTTGAGGACCTGATTAAAACGAAAATTTTGGCCAAGTTTAATATCTCTGAGGAAAAGAGAGTCTGCATAGATTTCGAAGATACCTTTGGCCACATAAATTTAGACAATCTTCAAAAGGCCATTAATGAAAGACCTGATCTACTTAAAGATATAGTGGAAGATTCTGGTATGAGTCCATCTTTTAAAGCAAGGGCCCTTTATTGTTTAGGACAAACAGACAATAGCGAATACTGGGAATACGTTATCTCTAAAAGGCTTAAAGGAAATGATCCCTATCTACGTCAGGCCTCCTACTTAATTATCTCAGATATCTACGATAGAGATAGAACTCTTTTTCCAGAAAATATTATAGATCTTCTTGAAGAAGAATTAGCTGAATCTAAGGGTGAGTCTCTAAAAAATGTTTTGAAAGACACTATCTACAATATCAAATATGCAGATTAAAGCTCTTTACTATCCAATTGTTGAAGATATTGAGGCCATACAAAAAGAGTTTGGCTACTCTCAAAATGGAGTTGATGAATCAGGACAACTTATTTTTTCAAATAATCTCTGTAGCGACACTGAAGATATTAGTAATGATCAGGACTCTGTTCTCTCTTTTCTAATTAAGTATAGAGTAACGAATTTAAAACCTCCTATTAGCTCTGGACTAGGAGCAATTATTCTTCCCGAAGAAATTGGAGAAAAAAAGAATAAGCTTAAGTATGTTAATGATGACAATTCTCAAGATGCAAAAGATAAGAAAAACTTTTATTTTAGCTCTATCCATACAAATCACTTCAATTTGCATTTAACGGACTTAGATCAAAAGACTCTCCTTATTCAAAAAATTTCGCAGGAAAAAGTAAATAGAATTCGTCACTTTAGTTCTCAAGAAATATGTAACGACCTTCTAGGGGTTGTGAGAAGACCTGATTGGGACAAACTTTTAAAAGATAAACCTAAATGGAAGAAACCTATAAGAATAGCTCTAAGAGAGTATCTTGATAAATGGAAGGTCAAAGAGCTCGATGAAAAGTCATTAAAATCTTTTAGTGAAGAGTCACTCGAAGAAAAAGAACAAATGTCTAAGAACTTATCGTTATA
This sequence comes from Bacteriovoracaceae bacterium, assembly GCA_028378565.1. Lineage (GTDB taxonomy): Bacteria > Bdellovibrionota > Bacteriovoracia > Bacteriovoracales > Bacteriovoracaceae > JAAEST01. The sequence goes on along the minus strand of JAONMX010000045.1, from coordinate 314 downwards.
TATTGAAATGGGGGGAGAAGTTAAACCTAAGCAAATTGACTATATTAAAAATCATATAGATAAGAACTTTTAATCTCAATCAATAATTGTATTTCAAAATAAAAATATCAAGAGTAGCTTAAATGATATTCGAGTCATTAAAATAAAAAAGGATCTCTTGCAAGACCCTTTTTAGAAGAGAATATCAACTACAACTACAACTACGTTCTTCGCTTTAAAATCAATGATTAACTATTAACCTCTCTATAATTAGAATATAGTAAAAAGCGAACAATTCAAAACTTCATTAAAAAGGCTATTTTTTAGGGCAAAAC
>JAONMX010000044.1 GCA_028378565.1 Bacteriovoracaceae bacterium | reverse complement strand
GTTCAAGGTGCAGAAGACTTTGATCGAAATGTTGATAACTTCTGTAATGAATCAAGAAGAGTTAGTAACTCTGGACTTACGACTCAAGAAAAAGTTTTTAGAATCACAAAAGTTCCTGGCCTGAAAGAGCTATCGAAGAAAATCGATAAGAAAAAAATCCCTGATGACGAATAGGAATTTAAAAAGCAAAGCTTTTTAAACCTATTCGCCTTGATGAGTGGCAGAAACGATAGTGCCTGCTCACGCATCAATGAAGTAAATAAAAGCATCGCTTTTATTTACCTACTCGCTTTGATCTAACAAATGCTCTCCACTTGCCAAATGACCAACTTAAACTCTACAATTTAGTATTCACGCATATTCAAGGAGCGAAATGTGGGTCTTCCTCATACAATGAAGCTAGAGCTCATTGGAACAGTTAGTATATATCTCGGTATCGGAATCCAAATTGTGACAGCACTAGTTCTTGGTGGTCTTGTTGGATATGACAGAGAGCAGAAAATGAAAGCTGCCGGCCTTAAAACGAATATGCTTATCTGTATTGGCGCCACGCTCTACACAACAATCTCAATGTTAAATGTCCACGCAGCATCTGGGATGGTTGATCCCAACCGTGTCGCCGCTCAAATCGTAAGTGGTATTGGTTTTCTTGGAGCTGGAGCGATTATTCAAGGCCGTGGAAATGTTATCGGTCTTACCACAGCTGCCACGATTTGGGTTGTCGCTGCTATTGGTTACACAGTAGGAGTTGGCTACCCTCTCACAGCAGCTATTTTTTCAATAACTGTTTTAGTAGTCTTAAGAGTTATTAGACCATTCTATAGTTTGATGGAGAGATCTAAAGATAAGAAATATTATCAGCTGGAAGTTCTTTCTACTGGTAGTGTAAAAAAGTTTGTTGTTCCTCTTGTTCTTTCTGAAACCGATGCTATTGATGAAATCTATGAAGATATTCTTGATAGAAATAAAAAGAAGATGATTTTAAATATCTTTTTAACAATTCACCCTCGAACTCTTGAAAGAATCACTTACGAAATAAAAGAATCTGTCCGTGTAGAAAAAGTTCGATATCATGTTGCAGAACAATCTGATGATGAAGATGATGATGAAAATGATATGATTAAGAATGAAGGTTTTGAGTAATTTTAAAACTCTAGTATTTCTTGCTCTTCATCTTTAGAATTTCCTATCCAAGTAAAATTCATTTTGAAGTTTCCATAATCATCTGTTGAAAACATTGGTATCATTGTATATTTCTTCTTCTCTTTGATTTCTTTACTATCAAGAGTCTTTCGAAAAGAGGAAAACGGTAATTCTTCGCCACAAGTATCATGACAACGTCTTCCATTTACATCAAATTTTGGAAACTTCTTCATCACCCACTTTGTCACAAAGTGCCCGATAGCACTGCCTACAAAGACATCGCTGGCCCAATGCTTATTATCATGAACTCTCGAGAACGCGGCAAGAGTAGCTGCAGAATAAGCAAGAATAGGAACAATTGGTTTATCCTTATGGGCAATGGCCAAAAAAGTTGCAAACGACCAAGCAAAAGCTGAGTGCCCTGAAGGAAAGCTAACATTACTAGTACTGAATGTTGGCCCTTCAAAGTCATATGGATCATCAGTATTACTAGGACGAACTCGACCAAAGAGTTGTTTGCCAAGTCTGGTAATTAGACCAGCGTAGGCAACAGATTTAATCCCATAAATGGCATAGGCCTTTAATTTATCATTATCTTTATAGACACCTAAAATATATGTACCAGCAACATAGGCCGAAAAAAGATACGCCATCGAGTATCCACCAGCACCAAAGCGCTCACCAAAAACAGAAACTTCTTCTGTAAAACTATTCTTATTTTCTAAAACGAAGTCTTGAATCTCTCTATCATTAGCGAAGAGTACGATTGCAATTCCGGCCATACTCGCCATTTTAATAAATTTTTTATGATCTTCTTTCTTATCTTCAGGACTACTTGAATTAAGATCCACATCACCATCGGTTAGGATAATTTTCTTTAGCTGAGTTTCTTCATTCAATTGATTAACTTCTTGCGAACGATCATTTTGCGATACTTCGAGATCAAAATCATTAAAGAGATCGCGATCATCAGCAATAAGAGGACAAACAACAAGGGCCATTGAAGAGAGATAGATAAGTATATTTTTCATAAATATTATCTATCAAAGCGAATAAATAATGTGAAGCAAAAAAATAATGTGAGGCAGAAAAACTAGTAACTCACCGATTTTATTTAATAAGTGTAGCTGCTTCTTCAGCAAAGTATGTCAAAATCATATCTGCACCGGCTCTCTTGAAGGCCATAAGTGATTCCATCATCACTGCTTCGCCGTCGATCCAGCCTTTTTCAGCAGCGGCCTTAACCATGGCATATTCGCCACTAACATTATAGACGGCCAATGGTAGGTTTGATTTTTCTCTGATTGCTGCCAATACATCTAGGTAAGCAAGTCCAGGCTTCACCATTAAAATATCAGCACCTTCATTTTCATCAAGCTCTACTTCTCTTAATGCTTCTCTTTTATTAGCAAAGTTCATCTGATAGGTTTTCTTATCTCCACTCTTTGGAGCACTATCTAATGCATCTCTAAAAGGTCCATAGAAAGAAGAAGCATATTTTGCGGTATAAGACATAATATTAGTATTGCTAAAGCCTTCTTCATCGAGAGCTTTTCGAATATAGCCGACTCTTCCATCCATCATATCCGATGGACCAATAATATCACTACCGGCGTTGGCCTGAGTAATGGCCATCATTGCTAAAATATCTAAAGTTTGATCATTGAGAATCTCACCAGTTTTACTATCTACAATACCATCATGACCGTCACTAGAATAAGGGTCGAGGGCCACATCTGACATCACTAACATATTAGGACAAGCTTCTTTAACCGCACTGATTGCTCTTGGAAAGAGCCCTCTAGGGTTATAGGACTCAGTGCCCTTAGAATCTTTTAAACTATCATCTAAAGCAGGAAATAGAGAAACACACTTAATTCCCAAAGCTTCGAGCTCTCTCACTTTTTGAACGAGAAGATCAATTGAAAAGCGAAATTGCCCTGGCATACTGGCGACCGGAACTTTTTGGTTAGAACCTTCAATAACGAAGAGAGGTGCAATTAAGTCATTTGCACTAACACTATTTTCTTGGACTAAATCTCGTAAAGAATGACTCACTCTATTTCTTCTTGGTCTATTTGAAATCATATTAATCCCATATCAATTTTTGTTTTCATTGCAAGAGCATACATAGAAATTTGTTTCAGCATACTTGAAAGCCCATTAGCTCGACTCATCGATAGATGTTGTTTTAAACCAATCTCTTCAATAAAATCAGGCTTAAGAGCGAGAATCTCATCAGGTGCTTTATGACTATATACTTTCACCAACAAGGACACTATTCCTTTTACAATTGAAGCATCACTATCAGCATGAAAGATAATTTTTCCATCTACGAGTTCTGGAAAAAGCCAAACTTGACTCTGGCAACCTCGAACTTTATTTTCTTCAACCCTATATTCTTCATTCATAGGAGGAAGTGATTTTCCCATGGAGATAAGATGCTTATACCGGTCTTCCCAAGTAGAAAAATTCTTAAACTCTTGAATTAAATCATCTAAACTTTGTTCCATTGATTCTCCTATTATTAAGAGAATTTTTTAACATAGATCACACTAAATTGGCCATTCAGAGACTAAAAGCATCGGTAAAAAGCTCCCACATTCTCTTTGACAGCGGTCCTTGCGGGAAGCTAACAGACTTCATTAAATAAATTGGTATAGACGAGCTTACCAAACCATTACGAGACAGGTCATAAAGATCACCTGACTTAAGCTCATTATGGACATTGTGAATAGGAAGGTTTCCCCAACCTAGACCAGCTTGAATTATTTCTTTTTTAGTCTGAAGATCTCCAACACTCCATTGTCTTCCTCCATCTATTACTCCATAACTTCTATTTGATGATTCATCACCTGTACTTCTAACAACAATTTGTGGAAACTCTTTTAACTCAGCATATTTAATTTTATCAATTGGCTTTTCAAAAAGTAAGCTCGACGCTACTGGTACCATTTTAACCTCTGTCATTTTATTCATAACAAAAGAGGCTGGATCAACCTCTAACCCTGGAGAGATTGCCAACTGAACACTACCATTAGAAAGTTTTTCAGGTGCACCACCGATAATCTCAAATGATAAGTTAATTTTTGTTGCAGGATATTCTTTATTGAAAAGTCTAATTACTTTTAATATTTCAGGAAGTGGGCAAATACCGTCAATAGCAATTTTAATTTCTATTTCATGCCCTAAACCTAATTCTTTACCAAAGTTTTCCAAACTCTTTGCTTTACTAAAAAGCTCTTTAGATCTTATAAAAAAAGCTTCTCCCTGCTCAGTTAATTTAGGACGGTACTCTTCTCTATTAAAGAGCGTAACTCCAAGCTCTTCTTCCAATTTTTTAACAGCAACACTCAAAGCCGGTTGGCTACGAAAAAGTTTTTCACTGGCAGATTTAAAACTTCCACACTCTACAACATTTATAAATGTTTCAATTTGATCAAGTGTCATAAGAAATACCTTTTAAGAAATTATTTACGATCAAGTCACTTAAAGTAAGAATCGACTCCATTGGATTAACACCTAAAGATGTGGGAAAAAGAGAGCCATCGCAAATGTAAACTCTTTCAGAGTTTCTAAGTTTTCCATTCAAATCGACAACACTTCGATTCTTGTCATCACCCATTAAACATCCTCCCATAACATGCGCACTCATCACAGGCATAGAGACAATTTCCATTTTTAAACTATCAATTAAAGCAAGGCATTCTTTAAGATTACGGCACATCTTAGTATGAGCATGAAGTGGAGCAACTTCCTTTGCTCCAGCTTCAAATTGAATTTCACACATTACTTTTAACGATTCTCTAAAGCTATCCCACATATATTCTGATAATCAACTTCGGGTTTTTGATATTCGTTTAGAGAAACTGAACCCCCAACAGATTCTTTATGAAAACCATCTCTAAATAAACTGATAATTGCATTTAAATTAGAAATACTCTTTAAGGCATTTCGATGTTCTTTTCCGTGGAATGGAACAATCGAACTTAGTAGAACAGGATGAACCGGCGGTACTTCAAGTTTAAAGCCACACCCTTTTGAATTTTCAATAAAGTGATCAGAATACACACTCTGAGGAGCGCCATAGAAAGGCAAGACTTCATCTTCGAAGATGGCAGAACTTGCAATAACAGGATGTAAGAAAGTTCTCTTACCTACCAACTGCTTATCGTCTTTTAAAGATGATCTTTTTAATAATGTTGGAGAACCGACACCTCCACTACAAATGAAGAGATGATCTGACTTTATCTTCAGTCCATTGGATAAAGTAACCGTCATGTCACTCTTTCCTTCGACAAATTTTTGAACTTCTGCAGAATGTAAAAGGGTTCCCTTGTTTTTTAGAAAATGAGGGACACAAGTAACCAAAGTGGACTGCTTTGCATCTTTGGGGCAACCCATTCCACAATAACCAAGGTTATGACAATCCTTTACATTTCTAGGTATCACATCATTTGTGATGTTCAATTTATCTAAGCCTTTTTTGAGAATATGATTATTCTCATTAGGAGGCATTTGCCATTGAGAAATATTAAATTTTGATTCAATATAACTAAATTTATTTTTATAATCCGCAATCATCTTTTGTGACCATCCATAATGATCCTTCCAATGACTTAAGACGAGGTCTGGTGTCCGAAAAATAGAGGTCCAATTCACCGTTGTACCTCCACCGACACAACGACCTTGTAAAACTTTTATTCCCTTATCTTTTGTATAGCGATTAGTTCCATCTTGGTAGAGACTCAGGTATGCCTCGCCTTCATTTAAGTTAAAGTCTTTTGCTGTTTTATAAGGGCCCATCTCTATTAGTAAAACGGAAAGGCCACTCAAAGAAAGTTTTTCAGAGACAAGACCTCCACCTGCTCCACTCCCAACCACAATCGCATCATACTTATTTTTTAATTCTTTAAGATCTTGTGAGACATTACCATTTAGAATCGTCATGATAGCTCTACCTTCTCATAGGATATATCCCTCCAAGACTGTTCCATGTCATACCAAGTGGAAGTAATGATCTTGATGAGACCACTATAAACATGCCGTAACTTAGAGTATTTTGAAAATCGAAGTTTGTTTAAAAATTGTTCAATTCCTTCATCTGTATCACTAATAATATAATCTTTAACAAAATTAATTCTTAAAAGGCTTAGTAACATTAGTATTTCTTTTCGTTGAAATTTATCAACGGAACTAATCATTTGATCTATCTTGATGATGTGTTGTCTCTCCAGCTCTTCATAGCTATCATTACTTAAGCCCAAGATAACAGGGGAAAGTAATCTTAGGACTTCAATATGTCCTTTTGATAAGTTTTTACGATTCTTTGCTTTACTTGGAAAAATAGGACCCAATAGCTTGACACTGGCAAACGAAACACAACTCACGACAATAAGAGATGAATATACAAATGTTCTTCTTTTCAAAAACAACTCCTAATTATATTATAATATAAAGTTATAAAGATTTAAGGAAAAAGAAATGTTTTTATTATTAATTAGACATGGTGACGCGACAATGAGCTCACCCGACTCAGAGAGACCATTAAGCGAAAGCGGAAAAAAAGAGGTTCAAGCACTTTCTGAGTTCTTGACTAAGAAGTTTACAAATATTGAATTTCAAAACTTCAAACTCATTCACTCTCCATTAAAAAGGGCCATCGAGACTAAAGATATTGTAGTAAAGAACTTCAACATTACAGATATTAAGGAAAATACCAATCTTACTCCTATGTCGGATACCAAGAAGTGGGAGAATGACCTGATAATGGCAAAGAGTAATACGGTCTTAGTGGGACATCAGCCCTTTATGGCCAATCTTGCACAACTATTAACATCAAAGAGCTATTCTCTTCCAACTGGCAATGCAATCTTACTTAGCAAAGATGATAATAGTTTATGGTCATGTTTACATGAGACTTGGAAGGAAATTTAAAAGGCTATAGATCTCGACCTTGAACTCTTGGACAAGGAAAAACTCTTACCTTACCAACTGATAACTCAAAATCGATTCTATCCATTGTTCCTTTCTTATTCATGCAACCTTTATATTGATGGCAATCTAGATAGGTATACTCTTGTTCACTTGCATTATAGATCTTTGTAAATTCCCATCCATCTTTATGCTTAGTGATACACTCACCAGTTAAAAACTTATTCAATCGTTTATCTTGTTTTTGTTTTTCATCTCTTGTAAGAGTCTTCTCTTCAGTTTTCATTTTAGACTCAACACCACCCTTACCTACTTGAAAATTTTGTTGCAGGTAATAGAGTCCACCACCAATAACTAGTATTAAAAATAAAAAGATCTTGCCCATGAAATATTCCTTTAAAATTTATTATAGAACATTCCAAATAAGTCTAAAATAAGAATGGAAGTTTTTTCCGTCACCTCTTATATACTCTGCATTTTCATTAGATTCTTTCATAACCCAAGTATGAACAACTCCGACTTTGGCAATTCCCTCCCATGGTACAAAAGGTATAACAATATCGATATTTGCACTTGTATAGGCTGCTCCTGAAGTTGAACTTGGTCCATATATATATTGATTCATTTCTTTTTGTGCAAAACTAGTTAAGAGCTTTAAGGAAGTAAAAGGCAGTATAGGAGCCTTTGCATTAAACTCAATCAACGATTTCTTATGTCTCTTGATATCTTTGTGGAGCTGAACCCCAAAACCAAACTTATTTTTCTTTCCAAAACTATATTGTAAATCACTCGATAGCTCGACAGTGTTTCTTCTTTGATTCTTAAAGTCTTCCTTGGATGAACTTACAAATAAAGGTACACCATCATCCACATACTTTACTCCTAATTTAAAAATAAACTTATCTTTTCTTGGGTTTCCATAACTATAAAAGAGTGATGGACCAGCAATAGTTATGGTATCGAAAAAAATAAAACTTGGACCGGCAATTGCTGAAGGCTTTGAGTAAGTGACAGCACCTCTAAAGACTGATTGAGATTGAACATTACCAAAGAGAACAATATTGACATTGGCAAAGGTCGTTGATTGGACGAACATCAGAATCAGTATTATGTATTTTCTCATCCTGATATTATGGTAAAAAAAAGGCCTTAGTACAAACTTAAAAAGCTATACTAAGGCCATACAAAATTATCTATAGACTTGATCAAATGGATTTAAATACTGAGAAACGACTTGTTGAATCATTTCATCATTATTTAGTGACTCAAAGTGTGCAACGAGCGCACCTTCAGTTAACTGTTGCTTTTCATAGAAGCTTTTTAAAAATGTTTGAGCAATTCCTTTGATCCAACTTGGTAGAGGAAGAAAGCTTGATCCTAAACCAGCAAGATGAAGAATTGTTCTCATTCGAGCAATCTTCTTTGGTGAATCTAACTCAAGAGCAATACTAGGCTTCTTACCAAGTAAGTACTCTTTATCAAAAAGGTTTAAAACTACATTACGTCCTTTATAAACAGCTCTTTGAAAACCGTAGTTAACTCTTTTACCAACACTATCGTAGTGACCTCTAACAACTCTAAACTGCTTATTAACCATTCTTACGTTTTGAAAAAACTTTCGAGTTCCATAAGTTGACCATGCAGACCTAGCAGCTGTACTTTCCCAGAAAGCATACCAAGGGATTCTACTTTCATAGATACTTGAGAATACTAAATTTGCTTCCTCGTGAGTAATTCCTAACTCCTCTGCTGGGTACTGCTCTAGGTAATGTAAAAGCATGTTTTGATGGAACATTCTTTTATCATTAAAAAGTTGCCCCATTTTTTTTACAACATAAGAAGCCGTATTTAAAAAAGGAACTTGTGAGAACATTTTCTTTGCCAACGATAGGGCCCAAGTCATCACTTGATATGTCACATTTTTCTTATAGAAAAAAGCACTATCAGAAACATTGGCCATAATTGTTGGATCTGCCATTAAAAGAACATCTTTTAACTTTAACTCAACTTTTGAAATAAATTCTTTGAACTTAGAGTCTGAAAAGATTCTTTCAAAATCAATATCTCTTAATTCTTTCATTGAATCTACAATAAGCTCAACGTCTTGCTTATCACCATAAAGGTTTTCAACCATCGAC
>JAONMX010000043.1 GCA_028378565.1 Bacteriovoracaceae bacterium | reverse complement strand
TGACAAAATTGTTTCAACGATGATTGATTCTCTTAACCTCGAAGCTGTTCCTCTACCACTACCAGACGTATTAAGCTCACTTTCAACTGGAATTATAGAAGCTGCCTATGCTCCGCCTATGGGGATGGTTGCCCTACAGTGGAATACAAAAATAAAGTATCTCGTAGATTTTCCAATTGCTTATTCAGTAGGTGCTTTTCTTGTAAGTGATAAGCAATGGAAGAAAATTTCACCTGCAAATCAAAAAATTCTTAATGATTTGTCAAAAAAGTATTTAGCTAAAGTTAATGACTCGAATGTTGCGGATAATGTTGAAGCTCTTAAACAAATAAAGGCATCTGGGGTTGAGTTTATAAAATTTCCAGCTGCTGATGAGAAAAAATCAATCGAAATGAGAAAAGATATTATTAAGAAATTAGAAGGTAAGCTCTTTACAAGCGATGCCTTAAAGAAGTTACTTAAAACGTTATAGTAATTTACAGGGGAGCTTGCTTTGTTAAAGCCATTTCAAAAGCTAGATGAATTTGTAGAAAAATTTTCAAGCTTTTTACTCATTATTTGTGTTATCGGAATGTTACTCATATCAGTTCTTAATATTGTTTTAAGATGGTTTGGTATTGGTTATATGTGGTTTGAACCTCTCGTAAGACATCTTGTTTTCTTAAGTGCTTTTCTAGGGGGCGTGCTTGCTACCGGAAGAAGAACTCATATCGGTATAGATATCGTTGGAAAGTATTTAGAAGCGAAGCAGAGTTGGGTCGCTCATCAATGGATTCTTAGGGCCGTATCTCTAATCAGTTTTGTTACTCTGGCTTGGCTAGTGAAAACAAGTTTTGGTTTTATCAGTGTCGAAGCTGAATATGGAAAAGCAGTCTTCTTGGGAGTTCATAGTAAATACCTTGTTTCTATTATCCCATTTGGTTTTTCATTAATTTCATATCGATTTCTATATTTGTTTCTTCGGAGTTTCACAGAGGAGCCGGGAGAGGGATTTATTGAAGACGAAGAACAAGCAGAAGGAGTGTAACTATGGAATATATAGCTGCAGGTATAATTCTTCTCTTTGCCGTTTTTGGAACACCACTCTTTGTTATTATGGCACTCGCTGCTCTTGTGGCCTTTACATTTTCAGGAGTTGAACTTTCTGCCATATCAATTGAAATTTATCGGATCTCATCTCAGGCCACTATTTTAACAATTCCACTTTTTACTCTTGCGGGATACTTGATGGCCGAATCAGGATCACCTAAAAGGTTATTGCGCCTAGCAGATGCCGCTCTTGGTTGGTTACCTGGTGGTGTTGCCATAGTCAGTCTTGTTATTTGTGCTTTCTTCACCGCCTTTACAGGTGCCAGTGGAGTAACCATTATTGCTCTTGGTGGACTTCTTTATCCTATCCTAAATAATGAAGGGTATAGTGAAAAATTTAGTCTCGGTCTTATTACAACCTCAGGATCTCTTGGTTTATTATTTCCACCAAGCTTACCAATCATTCTTTATGGTTTAATCACTGGTGTTGATATTGATAAGCTCTTTCTAGCAGGTATCCTTCCAGGGATTTTGCTTATTGCTATACTTTCTGTTTATTCAATTGTTATTGCCAAAAGAAGTCGTGTCGATAAAACACAGAAACTTTCACGTAAACCATTTTCTATGAATGAACTATGGTTAGCGTTTAGAGGTTCTATTTGGGAAGTCTTACTACCGGTAGGTGTTCTCTATGGAATCTATAGTGGAAAAACGACAACCACTGAAGCCGCCGCTGTGACGGCGTTCTATATTCTTATCATTGAAGTTTTTGTCTATCGAGATATTTCAATCACTAAAGATTTTCCAAGAATTATTAAAGATAGTATGAGTTTAGTTGGTGGAATTCTTCTTATTCTTTGTTGTGCTCTAGGGTTTACGAACTGGCTAGTGGATGAAGAAATTCCAATGAAGATTCTTGCTTTTATGCAAGAGTATCTACATTCAAAGTATAGCTTTCTATTCTTCCTAAATATTTTCCTCTTAATTGTAGGATCATTAATGGATATTTTCAGTGCTATTATCGTCGTCGTTCCACTTATTACGCCGATAGCTGCAGAGTTTGGAGTTGATCCAGTTCACTTAGCAATAATCTTCTTAGCAAATCTTGAGATTGGATATATTACTCCACCAGTGGGAATAAATTTATTCATTAGTAGCTTTAGATTTAAGAAGCCTGTTACAGAGCTATATAAGGCATCATTTCCATTTTTATTATTGTTGCTGGTAGCACTGGTGATCATTACTTATGTTCCTGCTCTAAGTTTAGCCTTGGTTGGCAAGTAGGGGGAGTACTGAAAAGATTATCCTTATTAATATTTATCTTTTTAGTTTCTAACTTAGGGGCAACGCAGTTTGCCTCTAATTCGTTTTATGATCAAACAGTTTTAGGGGAAAGAGAGGTTCCAAATTACTCTGGTCCTTATGATCCTTCTCAAGATTACAATCGCTACACTGATGAAGTCATTTCAAAAGATAAAATTTTCTATGATAACTACATAGAGAGCCGTCTTTCTGAAAGTATATTTGAATGGCAGAAAACTTGGTTTGAAGAAATCCCTTATATGTCTCAATGTCCTAACTTTTATCTAAATGAGAACTTAGAGTATATACAGTATCTTTACCGGTTACTTACGATTAGTTACTTATTTGAATCTCTTAAGGAACATAATACTCTAAGTTATAGACTCGGCTTAAGGGAGTCATCTTGTAGTCTTGACTGGAATCAAATTTTTAAAAGTTGTGATCCTAAATCAACTGATATGAAGAAATTCTTAAGAAGAGCTAAGCATCGTTACTTAATTGATTATGATCTTGCGAGCTTCAATAAAATGAACTCCTCTGATTTAAAAAGCTGGAAGAAAAACCTTCAATCTCGAGATGACTTAAGTATTGCTGAAGCTAGAATAAAAAGTTTATGCAAAAACAAGGATTGTTCTTTAAGTATTAAAACTATTGAAAAAAATATGATTCAATCATGTCAAAAAGATCGAGAGCTCATCAACTTATCTTGTAGTGAAGTTGATAGTCTCTATGGCCTAAGTTATGTAAAAGAACCCGTCGATATTCTTCTTAAGTCAAATGTCATGAGGGTTATTAATGAAGGCGGATTTGGAAGAAGTTGTCTTGAAAGATTTGGAACCCTTTTTGAAAAAAAAGAGTTTAAGTATCATCATCTTAAAAAAGTTTATAAGTACGTTCTTCAAACGTTAAAGCGTAAAGATGCTAAATATTTACAGGGTGAGATCTTCACTCCAGGAGCTTTAAAAGAGTTTGACGATAAAGGGCTTGATAATTTTCTCTTTGTTGAGAAAGCGGCTCCAGTTCCTACTCCCACTCCTGTTCCTACACCTGCACCCACTGCAAAACCTGTTGTTGTTGTGGCCAAAGCAACTCCTACGCCGACCCCAACGCCTAAACCAACACCTAAGCCAACGCCAACACCTGAGCCTGATCCAACTGAGTTTGAGTTGGCGTATCAACGCTTAATCAAAAAAGAGGCTGAGGTTGAAAGTGTAGATATGGCCAAGTTTAAAACTGACTATGTGTTCACTCCTCGAATGATAACAGCTTTAAAAGGGCCATTATCTGATTATCAAACTAGAGACGCCCTCAAGGACATGGTTACATTTGATAAACTTGGTAGTATCGAAGAACCAATGAGACTTCGTTTTCTAAAGTATTTAGTCGATCAAAATATTCATCAAGGTCTCTGGAATATCATAAGTGTGATCGGTCCTGAGTTTTGGGTTTATAATGATATTGATGATATCAAGAGACCTGTTTATATTCGTCTATTAAATGACAAGTCTACTTCTTTCAAGTGGCAGTTTCAGATTTTAGATTTCAAAATGATTCAAAAACGTCTTAAAAAGAAATAAAAAAGGGCCAGCAATTGCTGACCCTCAATTATTTGTAATAACTATTTCTTAGTTATATCTTTTATATACTGACTTAAGTCTTTTCTTAGTGCTATTACCCATGTCTAAAAGAAGTAAGAACCCTGAGTTTTCACCCATTTCATCTTTACCAACCATTGAAAGGTTACCAGCTCTAATTTTTCCTGAATAGAATCTTGCAGAAATAATATTGTTTGTTCCAATATCTAAGTTAATCGGCATAAAGATACCAAAAAGCTTAGGCCCTAAGTAAAAAGATACATTTCTTAACTTCTGAATTGTAAAAGCAACTGCAGGAAGTTTTCCTGATGCAACACCTGGAAGTGGTCTACCACCTGGAAGTGCTTGTGGATCTAGAAGATCAAGGTTTCCATCAAATACATCTTTTAGTGAAACATAAACAGATAGTAATGTTCCATTTGACTGAAGGTCAGGTGAGATTTCAATATAAGAATGTTGATACTTTGGAATGCTGTATCTTAATCCACCTTGAAGCTCTAGGTTCTCCATAACAATACTGATAAGAACATTATCTTGTTGCATTGTTACCGTTGGTCCTTTTACTCCAGGGATTTGTAGGTTTGCTGAACTCGATCCATCACCACATGAAGTAGAGAATACAGATAGTGCTATCAGCATTGTTAGTAAAAAGCTCTTTGTGTTTGCTAGTTTTGTAAGTTTCATAGTTTTACTCTCAAAAGGAACGTCGTTTCTTTTGATGGTTTCATATTTTTTTCCAAGTTACGGACGGGGTGAGCAGACGGACAACAAAAAAATAAAACCTATATAATTAATTAAAAATTTATCTTACTAATTCTCTCTCTTATTTGACGTCGCTTAGACTATCAAATTTAAAAATTGTTACAACTAGTTGGTCGGCAAAATTTACCCTATTCTTTAGGTAGGTTAAATGCTAATTTGCAAATTGCTTATATTTCAATGAGTTATTAAAAAACTTTCCTAAAGTTTTTTAAAACCATACTTTAACGCTTTTCTCGGATACTTTGTGAAAAACGCCAACTATTTATGGGAAGGGCTCTTGGACGTTCATAATGCGATATTTTCCCGCTAAAAATCTCAAATCAGCAATGTTAAAATAGAGTTGAGGGTATTATGGATAATATGCGAATATTTGATACATTTGAACAAGGAAAGAACAGAGCAAAAAATAATTCCGCTCGTGTTAAGGGAAAGAATGTGAAAGCAGAAAGGCCTGAGAGATTACGACTTTCTGCAGATGAAATTCGAAATCGTGTAGCAACAAAAGCAAAACACCAAGAAGTAGAAAAGAAAAATAAAGAAATGAGTGGTCAAAAGCTTGGTATGGGTTTCTTAGATGAAGGAATTAAAGCGAAGGTTGATCTAACAGCTAAAAGTCTTAATAAAGCCTCTCAAAAGAAAAACGATCCAGCGAAGACCATTGGTAATAAGAAGCCAATGATTAAGCCCGAGGCTAAAATAGAGCCTGAGGTTAAGGCTGAGGCAGCTCATACAGTTGTTAAGAGCTTGGATCCAAAGAAACAGGCAGAGAGTGAAGAGGTTATTGGGGATGTTAGTAAGAATGATCCTAATGACCCAAATACAAAAGAAAAACTGAAGTCAGTATTGGCCATGGGTGCCTTTAGTTTTAGTGAAAAAGAAAAGGCTGCCCTTGGTAAAATCTTAGGACAGTAATAATTTGCTCTGAATATCGGCCTTAGCTATGATCAGAATCTTCCTCTAACATTAATTGAATTTTTGGAATGGTCTCTTCGATAACTTCATCTATGGCGCCGTCTATAATTGTCGCAGCTGAGTGATCATGACCTCCACCACCAAGAGCTTGGGCCATAATTCCAACATCAATATCACCAGCACTTCTCATACTGATTTTCACTTTTGTTCCTATCTCTCTAAACATCATCGCCACTTTTATATTGTCTAAAATAAGTAAGTGATTCACGAAACCATGAGTATCTTCTGAATCCACATCAAAAGCATCCATATCTTTCTCGGTAAGCTTCATCCAACCAATTCTTCCTTTACCAGCAGAGTCAGCTGAGCTTAAGACAATTCCCAAGAGTTTCATGTAAGATATTTGTTTTGTTCCATAGATTTTATTATAGGCATCAGGGGGTTCAATTCCTGTATCCATTAACTTAGAAATTAATAAGTGAGTATTGGCCGTTACAGTTGGGTAACGAAATGAACTGGTATCAATGAGAATGGAAGTATAAAGAGCAAGTGCGATTTCTTTAGTAAACTTAACATCGATACTTTCGATTAGTTTTCCAACAAGTTCCCCTGTTGCTGCCATATTTGTATCAATACAATGAATGGCCGCGACTTCTTTTGGGCAAGGATGATGGTCTATAAAGAGTAGGTCTTTACTTTTTTCAACAACGGCCTGAATTTTTATTCCAATACGGTGAAGGGAGTTTGTATCTGTCACAATAAATAAGTCTGGTTCAAAATCAGGATGGGCTTTTGTAAAACTTTCATAACCACAAAGAACATCATCTGGGTCTAAGTACTTATAACGATCAAGTAACTCTTCTTCGTTAACACAATAAGCCTCTTTGCCTAAAGTTCTTAGGGCCATACAAAGTGCAATCTCGCTTCCTATACCATCCGCATCTGGATGGATATGGGTTGTGATGACAATTTTATTGGCCTTTTGGGTCAAATTTTTAAAGTGTTGGATCATTCTCATAAATTCCTTATCGGGATTATCAACTTAAGCTTTATTTTATTGAATAATTTTAACAAACTAGAATCTTTTTGCTAGTATCTGAGCAGTGCAATTATAAATTAAACTCAAGGAGCGAGTTGAATGACAGAGTCAGCAATTGAGCTTTTCAATATCAAAAAGGATTACCCTGGGGTTGTTGCACTTGATAATATCTCCTTCAAAGTAAAAAAAGGTAGTGTCCATGGACTTTTAGGTCCAAACGGTGCTGGTAAATCAACAACGATGAAACTTATTGTTGGACTAATTCCTCCTACGTCGGGGCAGATAACAGTAAGTTCATCAATTGGAATACTACCTGAATTTCCTCCACTATATGGAAGTATGAGAGTTAAAGACTATCTCTCATTTGTTTATGATATTAAGACGATTCATAAGAAAGATTCTAATAAAAAAAGCTATGTTGAGCAGGCGATAGTGAAGTGTGGCCTTGAAAGTGTTTCTCATCGATTGATTGAAAATTTATCAAGAGGTTTTAAACAAAGAGTAGGAATTGCTCAAGCCTTAGTGTCTAATCCTGATATTGTGATTTTAGATGAGCCCACTGTAGGACTTGATCCTGAGGCCATTGAAGATATCCGAAACCTCATCTTGGAACTTAAAAAAGATCATACGGTAATGTTGTCCACTCATCATTTACATGAGGCCAATGTTCTTTGTGATGATGTGACAATTATTCATCAGGGAAAAGTTATTCAATCTGGGAGTATTGAGGAATTACAAAAACAATTTCAAACAGGTTTTGTCGTTGTTGTCTTACTTGAAGGCTGGAGTGTCGAAAAAGAAAAGAACTTCTTGTTTGAATATCCAGGAAGTAAGATCAGAGTCATTGAGAACGTTGGTGATTCCACCAAACTTGAAATTTCTCACATCGACAAGGACTACCTAAAGCTTTGGACAAAGTGGCTGTCGACCAACTGCGATCTTCTTTCATTTGAGAAAATAAATCTAACACTTGAAGATATCTTTAAAAGTGCCATCAAGGGAGAAAAGCGATGATCTTGAAAGGCACAATGATTCTTGCAAAGAAAGAAATTAAAGACTCTTTTAGCTCTCCTCTTATTTATATTTTAGGAGGAATCTTTTCGTTACTTGTAGGCTGGCTATTTTTCAATTACTTGCTTGTCAGTAAAGAGTTTACTCAGCAAACTTTCTTGCAGTCAGTATTCTTTCCCATTTTCGGTAATATTAATTATATTTTTATATTTTTTGCACCCCTCATTACAATGAGACTTTTTGCTGAAGAGAGAAAATTAGCAACCATAGAGTTACTGCTTACATCACAGCTTACTCATCTCGATATCATTCTTGGCAAATTTATTAGTAGTGCTGTTACTGTCTTTGCATTACTCGCTTTAACTTTTGTTTTTCCTATTCTTTTGGCCTTCTCTGGCTATGCAGAATGGAGTATGATGTTCTCAAGTTACTTGGGAACCTATCTTTCAATACTATGCTTTCTTTCAGTGGGACTTTTTGCATCCTCTTTAACTCAAAACCAATTGATTGCAGCTCTCTTGGCCTTTAGTCTTTTACTAGGGATGATGTTCTTGCCTCTTAGTGGAACAGTACTAAATAATTACTTAGTTGCTCAGATTCTCCAGTATTTCAGTGTTCTTTTTCATACTGAAGGTTTTCTACTTGGCTCTTTAAAGTCTTATGACTTTGTTTATATGTTCTCCTTTATAGGGTTCTTTTTATATTTAACTCATCTCTCTTTAGAGTCTCGAAAATGGTAGGGAAGATATAATGAAGAATTGGACATTTATTTTATTCAGTACTCTTAATATAGCTCTTTATTTTATTGTTGTGGCCCTTTGGATAACTATACCAGAGTCCACACTTTTGAACGGTGCGATTACTATTTTCAGTTTGCTCCTTAGTGCAGGTTTAGTTTTGATGTTTAAGGAGAAATTTTCGACCTTCTATCGTTCAACTTATTTTAAAGGATTAACTCAGGGGTTAGTTTCTGCCTTTCTGATTTTTTGTATTCTAGGAGTTATTAACTTTCTAAGCTACAAGAACCCATTTTTTATAGATACCACAGCAAGGGGACATAACTCTTTAAGCTCTCAGACAGTAGGGGTTTTAAAAGAGATGAAAGAAGATCTCTCTATTCAGGTTTTTGCCCGTAAAGAAATGTTCGGAAAAATTAGAGGTTATTTAGAACAATATCGAATGATAAAAACAAATATTAATGTTGAGTATGTTGATATTACACTACGTCCTGACATGGTGAAGAAGTTCTCAATTGTTAAAGACCCAACCCTTATTTTTAAGCTGGGAGAAAAATCACTTCGAGTACTCGAAATTTCAGAGCTTGAGATTGTAAATACTCTTGTGAATTTAGAAAGAAAGGAACGGCCGATTATAGGCTATGTTCATGATCATGGAACTCTTGATCTAGCGATGAAAGAAAAAGAAGGCGGAAGCTTTCTTCGAAAAATTATTCAAGATAGTAGTTATGAGATTCAAGAGTTTAAATTAAAGCAAACCACAAAGATTCCAAAAGAATATAAGAGTGTTGTGATTCTTGGTCCTAAAGGAGCTTTCTTTAAAGAAGAGCTTAAGGTTCTTGATCGTTACTTGGCAAATGGGGGGACACTCCTTGTTGCCATTGATCCTGATTTTCAAAATGATAATATTAGTGACTTTAGAAATTGGCTGAAAGAATATGGTATTGAGGCCCACAATAATATGGTTATGGATCGTCTAAAGTATGTGACGGGAAGTAATGGCAGCGTTCCGATTGTTCATCAGTTTAATGCCAAACATCCAATCACTGAAAAACTTAAAGACGCCATCTTTTTTCCATTAACCAGTTCAATTAGCTCTTATGGAGAGTCTGATTTTGCAAAGAACTTTGAACCTCTAGGGCTTAGTCAGTCATATCCTGCAGCTTGGGCGGACTTTGGGTTAGATGAATTTATTAATGGCAATGTTGTTTTTAATGAAGATAAAGATATTAAAGGGCCTGTGACATACTTTGGAGCAACTCAAGTAAACGATACTAAAATTGTTGTTTTTGGAAACTCATCTTTTGTTTCAAATAATTATGCAAAGTTTACAAAGAACTTCTCTTTATTTGCAAATTGTTTGAAGTGGCTGTCAGGAGAGAAGAATCTTATTTCTTTTAATAACCCAGTTGTTAAAGATGAACCTGTATTCTTAAGTCGTCATGAAGTCGGAATAATGTTTTACTTTTCTGTACTCTTTGCACCGCTGATTCTATTTGGTGCAGCATTCTTTGTTTATCGTAGAAGGCAAAAGCTGTGAAAAGAAATGGTATCCTTTTTTCTATCCTTGTTATTCTTTTAA
>JAONMX010000042.1 GCA_028378565.1 Bacteriovoracaceae bacterium | reverse complement strand
CACCCTCCAAAAACTAATGCTTCAATCACAGCAATTAGAAACGATTAGTGATTATCTTGATAAAATTGCCAGCTATCTGACGGCTTTTCTTGAAAGCGGAGAGAAGTTCGATTCAATGGAAGATTCTGTTCTTACTTACTTCCAAGAAGTCAGCGAATTCTTCACTAAAGTAAGCTCAACCCTTCCTCTAAAAACTGAAGATGATCAGGCCATTTCGGAGTTGAATCGCAGTATAAAATTAAAAGGAATTGGTCTCAAGCAAGATCTCGGCGAATTAATTGATGGCCAACAGGTCAGTAATAATGGGGTATTCATGCTGAGTGATCTTTTTAACGCAATTAAGAAAGTTCGCTCACACTCTCTTCGCCTCTTTAATAATCTCCTTTAATAATTTCCTTTAAATCTTTTAAAAACCATTGAACAAACCTTTCCAAATAAGATAAGGTTAGACGTAAAGGGTATTCTATTGATTCGTAGCAGTGCGTGTCAGCAAAACTGAGAGGCAAATATGGAATTAATGTTTGGTGCAGATAGTATTTTAGAAAGAGGAAAAGGACTAACTTTTGATGATGTTCTTATGGTTCCTCGTCACTCAACAATCAACTCTAGAAAAATACCGGTTCTTACTAGCCAGGTTACAAAGAATTATAAAATAGATATCCCAATTGTGACTGCCAATATGGATACGATTACTGAAGCACCAATGGCCTGTGCCATGGCAAAGCTTGGTGGTCTCGGAATTCTTCACCGTTTTATGGATGTGGAAGATCAAGTGAAGCAAGTTAAAGAAATTATCAATTTTCAAAATGAAAATAAATTAAATACACCAATCGCTGCGAGTATTGGGGTTAAAGAAGAAGGAATGAAAAGAGCAGATTACTTAGTAGATGCTGGTGTTCAGATCCTGACTCTTGATATTGCCCACGGTGACAGTGTGATGATGCTGGAAGTTTTAGAGTATGTTAAAAATAAATATCCAAATATTGATGTTATTGCTGGTAACGTGGCCACTCCAGATGGTGTGAGACGTTTGATCGAAGCAGGTGCTGACAGTGTAAAAGTTGGTATTGGACCAGGATCAATGTGTACGACTCGTATTATTACTGGACACGGAGTTCCTCAGCTTACTGCTGTTGCCCTCGGTGTGAGCGAAGCGAAGAGACATGGAATTCCAGTGATTGCTGATGGTGGAATTAAGACGAGTGGCGATATTGTGAAGGCCCTTAGTGCTGGAGCACAAGTGATTATGGCCGGATCATTAGTTTCAGGAACATTAGAAACTCCAGGTGAATTAAAATCAGGAAAGAAAGAATATAGAGGCATGGCCTCAAAGTCTGCTCAAGTTAGCTGGAGAGGTGAACTTCCAAAAGGGATGGCCGCTGAAGGTGAAGCAACTCTTATTCCATGTAAGGGAAGTGTGGCCGATGTGATTAACGAACTCACAGGTGGACTTCGTTCAGGAATGACTTACCTTGGTGTTGATTCAATTCCAGGAATGAAAGAAGCAGGACTCTTTATGGAAATGTCTAGCTCTGGAATGGCAGAGTCAAAGCCTCACGGTGTAAGAGGTTAATTAAATGGGTAAAATGCAAAACATCATTCTTCAATACAAAAAGCTGAATGATCGAGTTGAAAGTCGTGAGAACTCCAAGGCCGAAAGAGAAAAGGTCTTTAAAAATATTGAGGAGATCGCAGCGGACTTTAGTGAAATCTATATTAAGACATTTCAAAAAGTTCTTGATGCATCTTTACCCAAACTCTATGACGGAATTAATTACGATGACTCAAAAGTCGATCTAAAAGAATTAGTAAAAGATAATAGTGTTGTGCTTGTTCCTAATCATCAATCTCATGTTGATTATCTTGCAATTAATTATATGTTCTACAAAAGTTACAAGAAGCCGCTCTATGTAGCTGGTGGAAATAACTTAAATATTTTTCCTATTGGAAAACTCTTTAGAAAATCAGGATGCTTCTTTATTAGAAGAAGTTTTCAAAATGATATAACTTATAAACTAACTCTTGAGGCCTATCTCTATTATTTATTAAAAGAGAAGAAGCCTATTGAGTTCTTCTTTGAAGGTGGTCGTTCACGTACGGGAAAACTTCTCCCTCCACGTTATGGCCTTTATGGAATGCTTCTCGATGCTTATCAACAACTCAAAGAAGAAGAACCTGAAAGAAAGTTATACTTCGTTCCTGTTTCTATTGCTCACGAATATGTGCCAGAGCAAAAAAGCTTGGCCAAAGAACTTGGTGGAGCAAAAAAGAAGAAAGAAAGCACAACTCAGCTCTTTGGACTCTTTAAGTTATTTGCTTACCAATTTGGAAGTGTCCACATCAAATGTGGTGAGCCTATCAAAGTGATGGACTATAACTCAGAAAACCTTAAAAGTTTTACTCAAGATCTTGCCTTTCAGTGCTTTCGTCGCGTTGGTAAGAATATGATGGTAACTCCTACTAGTTTACTTGCGCTCATTCTTTTAGATGAAGCAACTGGGGCCATGACTTGGCAGGATATTATCAATAACGCTAAGGCCATCCTGGAATATTGTAATAAATTTGATGTTCCAATTACTGACTCTCTCAAGGATGATAAGTGCCAGCCAAGTTTAGAAAGGGCCATGGATATTCTTGTTGGTAACAAGAGAATTAATGTTATTGGACGTGAGCATCACGGAACTCTTTATTACTCTATAAGAGAAGAATGTCGCCAAGAGATTCTCTACTTTAAAAATACAATTCTTCACCACTTCCTTGTGCCATCTATTATTAGTTACGCTTGGATTAATCTCTTCAATGGTGGAATCGTTAATGTTCAAGATCTAAAAGACTTTTTCTTAGAACAAAGAAATCAACTTAAGCATGAATTCTATCTTCCTACAGTGAAACAATTCTTCCTAACTACTTTAAAAGTTATCTCCGATGCTATTGGTAGAAAGGTCGAAAGTTTGGAAGATATGATGGAGTTAAGTCATAAAGAACTTTACGCTATTGCCAGTAAAGTAGGGATTTTTACTCGGGCCCTTAGTTATATAAATGAAGGTTACTATGCCAGTGCACTTACGGTAAGAAGTCTTATGAAAGAATACCCAGAAGGCTTTAAAATGGATTCTTTTAATAAAAAAGTGAAAAGCGTTTTTGAAGCGGAAAAAGAATTAGGACGCGTTATTCGTTATAGCGAATCTTTTTCTCTTCCTCTAACAAAGAATAGTATTAAGTATATGGGGCATCAGAACTTATTAAATTTTGAGGACGGACATTATAAAGTCGATGACTCAGAGAAATTAGATAGTTTGATTAACTCATATGAGAAAGGTTTAACAGATCAGTTAACATTTAACTTTAGGGCACCAAGTCTATGATGGCCTTTGATCAACTCAAAACAATAGAGACACCTAATAGCCGCTTAGTTTACTACCAAGTGGAAAGTCCAAGTGAACCTTGGCTACCTTACTTAGGTGATCTCATTAATAAATTAGAAAATATTCCGAATGTTCAATTGGCCAATGAAAAGACCTATCTTTATTTTTTCAAATCCAGCTCAGAAAAGGATTTTTACGAATCTGCTTACTGGGTGGGAAGAGAAATTATTGGGTTTATTCCTGAGAATGATCTGCAAGGTGCCAAGAGCTATGACTTATATCATTCAAAAGCTTTTAGCTTTGATTTGTCGCTTGAGTCAGAATTAGGTAAAATACTGTCGGGCGAGTTATATAGAGCAGAGCAACAGCTACGCTCTCTTGCGGGGAGTCAATTAGCCCCAACATGGAGAGTTTGCTTAGCAAAATCTAGCGAACAAGAAAAAAATTGGAGACTAAGCATTCAGTTTTTTCAAAACTCTTGATTTTATACTAGATGCTTTAAGTAAATACGTGTATTTTAATGGCAAGATAATCAATTTTGGAGGTTAACTATCAGACCAAAAGGTAGAGGAAAAGGGCGCGGTCCAATAGACAAAGGCCCTCGAATAAATGATGCAATTAGAGTTCCTGAAGTAAGACTAATCGGTGATGACGGTACTGCCTATGGTGTACTTTCTATTGATGAAGCAAGAAGAATTGCTGGAGATCAAGGTCTCGATCTAGTTGAAGTTTCCCCTAATGCAAAACCTCCGGTTTGTAAGGCCATTGACTATGGTAAGTTCAAATATGAACAACAAAAGAAGGCCGCGGAAGCGAAGAAAAAGCAAGTGGTCAGTCAGCTAAAAGAAATTCAATTAAGACCAAATATTGAAGCTCATGACTTAGAGACTAAGTTAAAAAGAGGTTATAAATTTCTCCTTCAAGGAGATAAGGTCAAGATGTTGATGCAATTTAGAGGGCGAGAAATGGCCTACCGTGAAGCAGGAATGGAGAAGTTCAAAACGATCATCCAAACTGTCGTCGATTACGGTGCTCAAATTGAATCAGAACCAAAAATTATGGGTAATAGAATTATCACTATCCTGGCTCCAGATCGAAAAGCACTTGATCAAAGAATGAAGGAAGAAAAGAGAGAAGCACAGCTTGAAGCTAAAGAGGCGAAAGAAGCTAATGAAGCTAATGAAACTAGCGAAGCTCAATCTTAAAAATAACGTAATTACAGATAGTTAGAAGGCTCCTCGTTGGAGCCTTTTTTTATGACTAACTTTATAAATTCGTTTACAAGTTGTTGATAAATTGTTAAATATATCAATCTTTATTGAAGTAAAAGTGAAATGGATCAGGAGATATCGATGCCTAAGATGAAAACACGTCGTGCGGTTGCAAAAAGATTTAAGGCAACAGCAAACGGAAAGTTAAAAAGAAAAAGAGCGAACCTAAGACATATTCTTACTAAGAAGCCACATACTGCTAAGAAAAGAGCTGTGAAAACAGACTATGTTCATGAAGCAGATGTAGCAAGAATTAAGAGATGCCTACCAGGTGTTTAAGTAACAAGTTTTATTAATTGAGGCTTGGGTGAAGTGCTGAATGTCATAATGATAAGGCCCCCAAGGATTCGTTAGAGGAGAAATATATGGCACGAGTTAGACGTGGTTTTAAGGCCAGAAGAAGAAGAGCAAGAGTTTTTAAACTAGCAAAAGGTTATCACTTCGACAGAAGAACTAAGTTTAGACATACAGTTCAAACTGTTAAGAGAGCTCTTCATTACAGTTACATTGGAAGAAGATTATTAAAAAGAGATATGAGAAGACTTTGGGTTACTCGTATATCTGCAGCTAGTAAAGCACTAGGTGGAAACTACTCTAAGTTTATGGGAGCTCTTAAGAAAAACGGAGCAACTATCAACAGAAAAATGCTTGCAGATGTTGCTGCTCGTGACTTTGATGGTTTCAAAGCAATCTACGAATCAGTATCTAAGTAAAATAATTAGTTATTTTTAATATAAAAGAGGGTCCAATTAGACCCTTTTTTTTGTGAATAAAGAAATATTGATTTAAATAAAACTTAAAGTTCCTTTATAAATTACTTCATTATTCCGATAGTTTAAAATGCTAAATAGTTTAAAAGACTCCATGATTAAATTCTTAGACTGGTTCATACCTACTGAGATGCGTGAAGGGTTTTCATATAGTGAATTACATAAGGCACGGATGATATGTACATCCGGTTTTTTTGGGATTTTTGTACCTTGGATTCTATTGGCATTAGCGCCTCACTATCCTCAACGATTTCGATATATATTCTATGGGCTTTGGACTCTTGCTTTTTTTGCTCTCTTTAGTTTCAAGCTCTTTAATTGTACCTTAAAAATGTCAGGTATTGTCTGTACTCTAGGCTTAACAGTTATTCTCTCTATTTTTATACTTAATCATGAGATTACTTTTTCTGGGACGACAAATTGGTTATCTACAGCAGTTTTAATGGGGGTATTTCTCGTTGGATTACGCTGGGGCTTCTTTCTCTCTTTTCTTATGATTTGTGCTCTCTCTGCTTCACATTATATGTTTGCTAAAAATGGTGTTGTTCTTCCTTCCTTTTGGACAGTAGAACAGTGGCAAGCCAATATGCATGGGGATCAAATAATGGCCCTCATTTTTAATACAGTGATAGTCGCTTTCTTTTTATTAACAAAGGAAAGGTCAGATAAAGAGCTACTAGAATCACAAGAATATATAAGAAAGCAGCAAGAAACTATTTTTAAAAAATCAAGAATGGCCGAACTTGGTAAAGTCTCTGGTGGAATAGCGCATGAGATAAATAATCCTATGACAATAATTTTAGCAAATGCACAAAGAATAAAAAAGGAAATACAACAAAAGAATCCTGATTTAGAAAAAATACAAAAAATATCTGAAAAAATTGAGAAGACGGGAAAAAGAGTAGGGAAAATTATTGATGGTTTGAAGCATTTCTCTAGAGATGGTGCAACAGACGATTTTCAAGAAATAGATTTTTGTGTTCTGTTAGATGAAGTAAAAGAAATGTTCTATGAAAAAATGCATCAAAGTGAAATTTCATTATCTATAGAGATTGAAAATACTGAGTCAAAAGTTTTCGGTAGGTTTACACAAATTTATCAAATACTCGTCAATATAATTGATAATGCTTGTGATGCTTTAGAAAATGAAAGTGATAAGAGTATAAAAATTATTTGTAAAAGTGAAGATCAATATTTTAATGTTATCATTAGAGATAGTGGACCAGGGATAGCTGAAGATATTGAAGAAAAAGTCTTTCAGCCATTTTTTACAACGAAGCCAGTGGGTAAAGGGACTGGCCTTGGATTAAGTATCTGCATTGGTATAATGAATGAACATGGTGGGTGTTTGAAAATAGATAGGTCATTTAATGATAGTCGACTCGTTCTAAAGTTTCCACTGACTAAAGCTTAACGTAATCTTCTTGATCTTCTATCTCTTGGATTAACGGCACCTCGAAGATACTTACGAAGATAAGCATCCCAATAGGCCTCATCAGCAATATCATGCCAAACCTTATCAATGCGATTAAATCTTTCGGCAATAACAATCTTACAACCAAACTGAGGTTTCTTAGTATTGAAGTGCGCTTCAGATCGATAACCACCCCAAGTGGTATGAACTTGTTTCTTCTTCGATTTTATTTTGTAGTTCGCAAAAATTCTTGATTCTTTCGTAATTTTTTTACAATAACTCTCTTGCTGTTCGGAAACAAAAAGACATGAGCACATCTCTTTTGCTAGTGAGAGAGCAGCACTTTCCGAAAAATTATACTCACGTGGCTGAATCGTTGTTACCTCTTGGGCAAAACTTGAAAGAGTGAATAATAAAAGAAAGATAGTTCTCATTATTCCTCCAAGCTGGCTAGTAGAAGTTGATACATTTTATTTCTTTTAATTTTCTTATAAACCCCATCACTTCCTAATCTTACGATTATAAGGTTTTTAGATGGAATTAATCCCATGGTTTGTGCACGAAAGCCCATGGCCTGAACCAGTTCTTCAGGAGCAGCAGGGTAGGGTCTGCCATTTTCATTCATTGGAAGGACTCCGTTGAGCCAAAAATAAGCACCATAAGTTTCAACATTTAGACGTTGTTGTTTCTTTTCTTTCTTCGGGATATATAAAGCAGGTGCCACTTTCTTAATGGCGAAATCAACATATTCTTCGGTTAGGATTTCTTCGCCGTCCCACTTACCTTTATTTAAAAGAAGGTAACCAAGCTTGGCATAATCTCTAGCACTTGCGTGGGCATAGGCTCCACCCATAAAAGTACCTGAAAGGTCCTGTTCGAAAGTAACATTCTTCATACCGAGCTTATTAAAAACAGCAGTCCAAGGATAATTGTCATAAACTTCTTGATTGTTGATAGCTTTTTTTAAAATACCCATGGCAAGCATTGGCTCATGGGTACCATATTTAAATTGTGTTCCAGGTTTGTGCTTCATTGGAAGTTTTGAAACACCTAAGGCCACATTCTTATAAGCATGTCTTGAATAATAAACGGAAACAGAGTCACTAAAAATATCATGAATCGGGTGCTCTTCAAAAAAATCAAAACCAGAACTCATGTTAAGAACATGATGGAGTTTAATATCTTCAGCATCTTTACGATTTAGAGTTGGAAAGTATTTATGAATAGGATCATTCATATCCAGAATTTTATTTTTAAGAGCACTGCCCATGATAATGGAAGTCATACTTTTTGTGAGTGACCACAGCATATGCTTCTTATTTTTGGTATAGCCATTGTTATAACCTTCATAAACCAAGTTACCATCTTTAATAATGACAATAGAGTCACTATTAAAGTTTCCTTCATCTTCCCAAACATAGTCTAAAAATTTCTTGAATTTTTCTTGATTAAAACCCGATTCTTTAAGGGTTTTAGTTAGCCACTCTTTTGTGGGCCATATCTTTTTTTGATCATTATTATCACTATTACTATTTAATTGAAGACTTGCACCATGACTTAAAGAACTCATCATAAGAATTGAAGACATGAGAATGGTCTTTATATGGTGAAAAACAGGCTTTCTTTTCATGGTTATTAAATACCATATTCATGAAAAATTATCCTTCTCAGTATAAAAACTTCATAGTTTAAAGAAGTAAAGGGAAGATAAGTATTGAGAATATAAAGATAAGTAGGAGTCCTGAAAAATCAAAGATTATGCCTGATTTAATCATGTCTTTGAGTTTTAATTTTCCTGTGCCATAGACAATGGCATTAGGAGGAGTTGAAACAGGTAACATAAAGCCAAAGCTTGCTCCAAGAGCTGCCGCCATAGTCAATTGAGTAGCAACAGAAGTAGTTAAACCTGAGCCTTGAGTTGCACCAAGAATAAGAGGAATTAAGAGGGCAGCACTGGCCGTATTTGAGCTAAACTCAGATAGAATAATTCCGGTGGCAATAATAATAATTGTTGGAAGAATGATAGATCCACCACTTTGGAAGTTAAACAGAGACGTTCCAATTTCTGTGGCCAGACCTGTTTTATCTAACATCGTTCCTAGGCATAGGCCTCCGCCAAAAATAAAGATTGTTCCCCAGTCAATATCCTGTCCTTCTTGCCAAGTAAGATTATAATTTCCTTCTCTGTCTTTAACGAAGAATAAAATGAGAGCACTGGAAAGAGCGACCATACCCATACTAAAACGAGCAGAAAGAAATTTCGATAGTTCGCTAGTGGGGGCAATGGTTTTAAAAAGACCCGGAGTTATCCAAAAAAAGACTGCAAGTAAGAAACAGAAAGTAATTTGTTTTTCTGATAACTTCATTGGTCCTAGATTCTTATATTTCTCACTGAAGACATCATATAATGAACGGGTATGTGTTGCTTCATCTTTAATAGGAAATAACTTATTTAAAATAAAATACAAAGCAGCAAACATCATAAGAGATAAGGGAAGTGCCAGCTGCATCCACTTAAAGAAAGTGATTTCTATTCCTTCTTGTTGAAGAAATTGTAAGGCCAACATATTAGGAGGGCTACCAACAGGAGTTGCTACACCACCAATCGAGCTTGCAAAGGCACAGGTAAGAAGTATTTTTGTTTGAAATGACTTCATTGTTTCGGGGTCGGTAGTATCTAAAGAGTTCATCAGGCCAAGAGCAATGGGAACCATGATGGCACAGGCAGCAGTATTAGAGATCCACATACTGAGTCCCCAGCAAATAATTCCAATAAAGAAAATGATACCATTAAGACTGCGTGGACCGATTTTTCTGGTTAAAAAGAAATAGGCCATTCTCTTATCCCAACCATGTTTTTCCATGGATTTTGCCAGTAAGAAACTACCAATAAAAAGAAAGAGAATTTGATTACCAAAAGGAGTAAAGGCTTCTTTTGTGGAGAGAAGACCATAGCTTATAGAAAGACATGGAACCATGAGGCCTGTAATTGGCAGAGGAATGACTTCCGTAAACCAAAGTAAGACTATAGAAATAAACAGGGCCAAGGCCATAGGAGAGCTAATATCTACAAATTGGACAAGGATTAAAGGACAAATAATCATAGAAATGACTTTCAAAAGAGTTATGTAGGATTTCATAAAAGGCCTTTAATAATAAACATGTGTCTAAAAATTATACAGTCTATAGCCATTGAATATCAAGGATTTAGCCTGTTAAAGATGGCATTTTGATTGCATATAAGTAGGGGTGTA
>JAONMX010000041.1 GCA_028378565.1 Bacteriovoracaceae bacterium | reverse complement strand
CTAACGTAAGCATGGTGAAAATTGAATAAAAATAATATTTCGCGGAGTGTAGAACCATTAATTAACTATTTAAATCGATTCTTTCGTAGATTTCATCGTTAAGATCATTTGATAAAGTTGGGTTTTCTTCAACTACTGGAGTTGGACCCTTCCATAACCGAAAGTAAATCTCCCAAAAGCCAGGGTTCAAATCTCTTTCTTGAGTAATTTTTGGTAAGTGCAGCCAAGAGGTATTGGGGCTTTTGTGATGATTGAGATGATAGTGATAATTAAGCCAGATAAGATGAGTTGCTTTACTCACTTTTAAGTTCCATGCACCTTCACGAATACTTCTTTTTGACCAAGCATGGTCTGTATATTGTAAACTTGACCATAGAATAGCAAAAGTCCAATAAGTAATGATCCAATCAAAGAAAGTTAGATTTAAAAAATAAATGATGGCAATCTGAATTGTTAATGAAAAGATAATTTCAAGACGCATTTTAAAATGAGGTGCACTCTTTCTATCAAGTCCCGATAGCATATCATCGAAACTTGCCTTGGCCATGAGATCATTCTTACGGAACTTACTGTCTTTATTAAAGAGCCAAGGGCATATAAGAAATACGATATTAGCAAAAGGAGAGCTTGGCCAATAGAAGCCAGTAAGAAGGGAGTAGATAACAAACTTCTTAATGAAAATATTATCTTTTGGATAATATTGTTCAAAGAGTTCGGTATCAGTACGGTTTCTTCTATGCTGACCTAAGTGAAAAATTTGTTGCATTGTAAATGAAGTGGGAAAGAAGGCCGATGAGAATCTTCCAAACCAGTTATTAACAGATTTGTTATTTGAAAAAACGCCGTGAACTGATTCATGTAGTAATGAGAAAATGGTGTTATTAATAAGCCCAAAAGCAATGGCCCATAATAATTTTAAATACCAATATTCTGCTAAGTGAACTTGATAAAGAAAGAAAATGGCAAGAGAGTAGCTTGTAACAGCAATGAAAATATTAAGCTTTGAAGGTATTTGATTCATTAATTCTTATTGGTTAAACGGGTTTTACAAGCTAAAATTATAACATGATTCATAAGCTTTTATTAATGACATTAATTCTCTTAATATCTTGTTTTAAGGACAAAAGTAGCGAGTCAGTGAAGACCCTTAAATTTGAGCAAGAGCATCAAGAATATCTAGATTCTGTGAAGAGCAATTCAAGTGAGGTATTAAAAGAGAGTTTTGATTTCCAAGGAATAGAAGTTGTCTATGTGCAGGCAGGTGAAACTTACTATCAATGGCTTGGTCATGTTCTCATTCGCTTTGTTGGTTCAGGAAAAGTCCCCGAAGAAGACTATGGAGTGAGTTTTATTGCCAATTTTAATGATTACAATCTTGATAATCTAAAGGCCTACTATGGAGGTTATACTGTTCTGCCAATAATAGATAATTGGGGAAGTTATCTTAAAGATTATGTGGTTAAAGAAAAGAGATATATGGATCGCTATATTTTTCCTGTAAATGAATCTGTAAAAAATAAAATAAAAGAAACATTGAAGGATTGGATCGTTAATCCAGAAAATGCTGGAACATATTCTTTTAGGAGAAATAGTTGTACCGCTCTTTTGTTAAAATTATTGGCAGCTGGAGATAAAGAAGTTGATGGAGCTAAAATTGCTTTTCCTGTAGAGGTTGTACCTTACTTACAATCCATTGGTAAAATTAATCACTCTTATAAAAGAATAACCGTAGATAATTACCTAGATTTGGCAAATCAAATAGTACCTCGTGAAAAATATGAATATTGATAAATCGAAAGTTAAAAACTATCTGCTATGGCAAGGTTTAGCTATGTGAACCTTTGTGGTTGTCTATGGTTTTTGTAATCACTATGCTTGATCAGCGAGTCATCATTATCAAATGTACTTCGATTGGGAATTAAGCATTCCCCATTATCCTCTTATGATGATGTTTTATAGAAGTCTCGATTTATTACTTTGTCTTGTCCTGTTTGCACTCAGTAAAGAATCAATGAGAGACTATGCAAAGACAATGATTCTATCTGTCCTTATGGCCGCACCGATTTTTCTAATTTTTCCTGCCCAACTTGGTTTCCCGAGACCTGTACATCATGAGCATTTTCAATTTCTTTATGACGTTTTGTATACGATTGATAAGCCCCATAATTTACTACCTTCAATGCATGTCACTTACGCAGCACTTGGTTTATGGTTTATTTATAAAGATTTGAAAAAGCATGTTTATCTATTAAGTACTTGGCTTATCTTAGTATGTGCTTCAGTGGTCTTGGTTCATCAACATCACATTCTCGATATTCCAGCGGGGATTATCTTAGCTCTCTTGGCCTATAAAATATATTTTCGCTACCTGAAAAAAGAGTCTTGAAAGTTCTTATCTCGTGGTAGCTTATCCCAGTATTTCCAAAACTCAATAACACCAATATCTAATTCGTTATAAAGTCCTCTAATCTCGGGGCGCATATTTTCAATGATTTTGATGTCTGGTTTTAAGAACTCCACTCCTAGAATCGTTGTCAGCTTAAGTCGGAAGTATTGTTTTATGTTGGTCCAGAGGTTTGTTGATTTAGAAGTCATGCTTGTTAGGAAAATACGAGACTCTTTTTCATTAATAGGGAGAGAGGTGATGAGAATATTATCCTTAGTATCTTTTAGGGTAATAATTAGAAAGTTGCCACCCCAGCTTTCTAGCTTGACATGATTTTCTTTTGTATTAATTCTTTGTACAATTTTATCATAGAAGCGATTTGGTAATACTTTCATTGAATATTCTGCAGTGAGAAGAAATTCATTAACCGCTATAAATTGTGGATTGTCAGAAACCACTCGGCTATGAATACATCCAAGATGATGGGTATCAAATCCATTAAAGAGAAGCGATTGATATGGAGTATTTAGAAAGTAGTTTGCTACATTTGATGAGTAATACTCTTCTTGGTTTTCAACTCTTGAAAACGTTGGAAAGGAAAACTTTGGGTCTGTTCCAAAATAGACAAAGACTATATTAAATTTTTCAATGACTTCAAGAGATTGAGTATGAGCATTCTTTGGAATATTATTATGGCCATACATGCTCGTGCATCTTCCTTCAGGGTTGTATTTTCGTAGATGAAAAGAACATTCTATACAATTCTCTACGACTTTTGAATTTGAAAGATCGGTTCCCATGTGTGGGCAGAACTGCTTCAAGACACCAACTTTTCCATTCTCTCCTCTATAGCAAACAAGATGACCTGAGAAAGCCTTAATTTTCTTCACTTCATTTTTATGAATTTCACTGGAGAGACATAGTGGGTACCATGACTCCGGAAAGTATTTGAATAGTTCATCCTTACTAAATTGCTTAATATTAATTTCCCTTATTTCGCTTTGGCATAAAATACTCTGATATAAGATGTTCAAACATACTCGTTCTTACATATTTAGCTTTTATTTTAGGTGCGACTTCACTTTCATGCAATTGTTTAAGTTTTGACCAATGAGTATTTGGTTTTAGATGGTGAGCGGTATGGTAACCACCATTTAAAAAAAGGTAGTTCTCAATATTTCCATTATAGTTATAACTAATATTATATGGGTCAGAAGGTTCAGCATGACGATGAAATATAAGATTTATTAAGACAAGGAGCATATTTCCAAAATACCATGGAATAAAGGTATAGATAATAAAGGCCTTCCAATTATTGAAAAGACAAAGTCCTATGATGATGACGAGAAAGATATTTTCAAAAGTTCTTTGCTGGTTGAAAGATTTAGGCATTTGGTCATACTGAGCTTTGGCCCCCTTACGAAACTTTCTAAGAGTTACCTTCAGATAGACGAAGGGTTTTAAGAAATGTATGCCGCTACCTTCATTTTCAGGTGTGAACCAATCTTTATCTGTACCAGAGTAAGTATGATGATTCATATTGTGAATAACTTTAATAAATATTGCTGAGGCCCCGCGGTTTAGTGTTAGCCAGAAATCAAAAAATATATTAAGTGAGCGAAAGCCAAATGTAGGTAAATGAGAATGGTTATGATTAATTAAATTGACGATAAAATTAAAGATGAGACTAAAGAATAGCCATGGAAGTATTAAAGATGAAGGAACTTTATAAAACTGAGGAGCATAAAGTAATAAGCTACAGCTAGTCATAATAAAAATTGTATAAAGGTCTGCTTTATACGGTAGTAGTTTGTTTTTCATAATTGAGTGTTAAGTCCACATTGTCTTCAATGGTGAAATTGTGGTTCTTCATTTTTGGTTTTATATCATCTATATTTGATAAATCTGGATTTAAAAGAAGAGTTTCATTCTTATGGATAAGACCTTTTTCTTTATCAAGATGATTGTAAATTCCAAAGTACATATCTTGTTTAGAGAAATTTTCTTTGCTATATATTGGATTATAGGTCCAGTAGATTGCACTTTTTACTAAGTTTCTCATATGGGTTTTTGTATCGAAGTAGCGATAAAGAATTGATTTCCAGCTATTCCACTTTTCTTTACATTCAAATGAAAGCTCTGTGAGCTCATCTGGAGTCATGCATTTTGGTTTATAAGAACAGTGGTTAAATCGATAAGAAGGATGGAGCCACCACTTTCCATCAAAGAGCAGCCTTCCTTCTTCTTCCATCTTCTTATACATTGGCGTATTCGGGTATGGAACGAGGATATTAAAAGCAGCGAAACAAAACTTTTGTTGAATTGCATATTCAACAGTAGAGAGAATTGAATCTCGAGTGTCATTATCATAACCAAGAGTAAAAGCGGCCCACGTCTGAAGTCCAAAGTGTCTTAACGTGCCAACTTCCTTTTCATACAAAGAAAAGTCTTTTCGAAAGAAGTTAGGAGCTTTTCTTAGTTGGCGAGCATTTGATGGGTTAATAGTTTCAAATCCAATGACATTTCCCATACAGCCACTTTTGACAAGTAACTCCATGAGTTCAGGATCTTTTGTCATGTCCATTGAGCCTTGACTTACCCAGCGGATTTTAAGGGGAATAAGAGTTCTACATAAATCTTTTAATGCTTCAAAATCTGCACAGATATTATCATCCACAAAGAAGATAAGTTTGTTCTTAAGCATTATGATTTCTTCTAAAACGCTATCTAGATCTCTCACAAATTGTTGTTTATTGAAATAAGAAGAGATAGCACAGAAGCTACAGGCGAATTTACATCCTCTTCCAAATTGAATGAGCCCAACGTCTAGATATTTCTTACCATCATAAATTTGCCGATCAGGGAAAAACTTATTGGCCTGAGGGGCACCGACAATCGAGTTATAGTGCTTTCTTAACTTTCGATGTGTTTTGAAGTCCTCTAAAACTTGATGCCAAATCCAACCGGCATCACCGGTGACAATTGAATCACAGTACATACTGCTTCTTCTGGTATGAGAGTGACATGCATCCCTCCCATCACAACAGGAACACCTCTGAGGCGGTATTCTGTGGCTATTTCATAAGCTCTTCTTGCGGTATATGTTTCAACTGTAATGGCCACGAGGTCTGTTTTTTCATCGAAGTCTACATCTTCAAAGCGATCATCAAACATATTCACTTCATATTCATCAGGAGTCATCCCTGCTAATACTGCTAGCTGAAGAGGTTCCATTCTTCCTTCATCGATATAAAAGGAATCTTCTTGTCGTCCAATTCTTGGTTTTATAAGAGTTATTTTCATGAGAATTGTCCTAAAGAAATATGGTCTGTGTGAAGAGGATCATTAGAGTGAGAAAGAAGACTTCCATGCTTTTTTCTAATCTCGTATCTTGTAATTAAATTAGCCGCAAGATAAGTTCCTGCATGATAGATGCTACTGAAGTTTGATTGGAAATCATTCGCTCGCTTCAATATATTTGTGTATTTATTAAATTCAGTTCTGGCCCAGTAACAATTTTCAGTTAATTGTTCAGCCGTGTAATTCTTAGGGTGAAAGTGAGCATGTCCATAACGATATCCTGGATCTAGCCACCAAGGATCATTAATAAGTCGTCCTTCACTTTTTAAGCGGTTATACAGCTGGGCACCAGGAGTAGGGGTAAGAGGATTAAAGTTTGCTAGAAAGAACTTAGACTCAATAGCAAATTCTAAATTATGCTTAAAAGTATCCAGAGTATCATTATCATATCCATGAACAAATGTTCCATAAATCATAATTCCATGATCTCTAAAAACTTTTATGGCCCGATCATAACCGCCGTCTTTTAAGTTCCAGCCTTTTCTCATTTGATTAAGGCTTTTAATATCAAGAGACTCAAAACCAACAACCACCGAGATACAGCCAGAGTCTCTCATCAGTCTCATAAGTTCGGAATCTTTCGTGACATCAATACTCACTTGGTCAGACCATCTTATTTTCAAAGGTATGAGCGCTTTAAAAAACTCAATGGCCTGTTCTTTGTAGCTATAGATATTGTCATCAACAATGAATAGTTGCTTATGCTTTAGAGCTGAGATTTCTGCAATCACATCATCTACAGGTCTTTGGTCGAGGTAATTTTTATAAAAAGTTTTAATGGAACAGAAGTCACAATTAAATCGACAACCTCTTCCATATTGAACCATATGAATAGGACCATACTTCTTGCCCTTGAAAATACTTCGGTCTGGTTTTATATGGGTGAGTGGTTTGCTATTTGTTGCTTTATAAATTTTTTGTAGTTTATTATTTTTAAAATCCTTAATTAACTGAGGCCAAGTTTCTTCAGCATCTCCCATGACGATAGCATCTGCAAAGTTAAGAGCTTCATCAGGAAGAAATGTAACGTGATACCAACCCATAACCACAGGCACGCCCCTTAGCCTGAACTTTTGAGCAATTTGATAGGCCCTTCTTGCTGTATATGTTTCAACAGTAATAGCAACAAGGTCCGTTTGCTCATCGTATGGAATATCCTCAATTCTATTATCATAGAATTTATGTTCAACATCTTTTGGACTATAGGAAGCTAGCATCGCTATGGCCAAAGGCTCGAGAGCGTCTGTTGCTTTGTGCTCAGTCATTGATGGTCGAATAAATGTTACTTTTAGATTTTTCTTCATATTGCTAACTCGTAGGCCCAAAAGGAGTTAACAAAGTGAAGACCATAACAAATAAAATTTGCAAGTATCGTTATACGGTTTACGGTTTTCCACTCTGGCGCATCTGAAGCAAAGTAGATTTTTTTCTTTTCACTTCCTCTTATTTTAAAAAATAAAATAGCAAAGAGGGTTTCAAAGAAGGTTGATACGATTATTCCATAGAGATAGAGAATGGCCAAAAAGGTCGGTCTTGTTACTTCCATTGGCCAAAAATAATAAAAAAGAATACTAACAATGAAGAAGTGAAATACATCGTGAGTAATACCGTATTTTGGTGACCAATTAAACCATTTGTAAATCATGACAAGCTCAAGTGGTCCTCTTAACCACCAGCTTATAAGATGAAAAACAAAGACATACTTAATACCTTGATCAACATTTAAAAAAAGAAAGATGATAGGAATAAAAAACCAAGAACCAATGGTGTAATTAAGCCAAAAACTTTTAGGAAGTGAAATTGCCCCACCTACTTGGTTTTGAAGATTTTGTCTTTTCTTAAAGTAGAAACTTAGAGCAATGAGTAAAAAAGGAAAGATAACAAATATCGCAGTGATCATATGTTATCTATTTCTTGGTTGAATTTCCATACGATCAAAAACTTTTAAGTCTTCCGTGTGAACAGTATAAATCATTTTATCTTCTTGTACTCTTAACTTCATGACATGATGTGCACTAACAGCATAACCAGGACTTTGAAAATACCACTCGTCTTTGTGCTTTGGGATTCTTTGCTTAACGCCTAGTCCGCCTTCTCCAACATAAGTAATACCTTTTTCAAAGTTTACTTTTTCTTTATAAATAGGAGCCGTTCTCTTAAGAGTGTGTCCATCACTTTCAAATACAATATCAACTTGATACTTTTCAAAAAGTGGAACCCAATGTTTCTTGGCTCGACCAGGTTTCTTGACCGCAGGATAGGCCGGTCTGTGATAGTTGGTTACAATCCACTTGGATCTTTTTGCAGCTTTCTTGAGTTCAGATTTTAACCACCACTTCTGTGGTCCACCAACAACCCAATTGGTATTGAGATTGATGAGACTAAAGTCACCAATTTGAGTGGTGTAATAATTAGGGCGAATGAGGTTACCTGGGTAAATAAAGATATCATTGAAGAGGGCCCTGCTTAACTCGTGATTACCTCTTGTTGGAATAATCGGTAGAACTCTACCTGAGTCAGTGGTTGTTAGTTGATGATCATCAAGCCACTTCTTCCACTGAGACCAGCTAAATCCATTGGCGATATAATCTCCTCCATGAACAAGAGCATAAATATTTGAGTTTTCCTCTAACATCTTTTTCATGAGAAGGTTCATCTCTCTTCTTTTAGATCTATCACTTCGACTATCTCCACCAAATAAAAGTTCAAAACTTTCATTATTTGGAGTTGTCTTGAAATGATATTCTCTTGATGTTGCTTTACCGCTTCTTATCTTGAAGTAATATGTTGTATTAGGCTTTAGGTTCTTAAGTTTCACTGCATGAAGCATACTAAAACTATAAGAATATGGTTTTTGTAAGAAGGCTTTCTTTTGTTGAGTGTATTTATTATCTTTATCGCGAGAAACCGTATCAAAGTAAACTCTATTTCTTCCCGTTGGGATCGGTCCAATTGTTGACCACGCAATGTAAGCTTCTGTTGAAGGGTTCTCTTGAAAAATGACTCTCATATGTTCAATATCCTTCGCCCTAAGATTAAAAGATATTGATAGTAAGATAAGAACTTGTATTAGCTTTGACATTGAACTTGATCCTTATTTTTAAATATTTGCAAAGGTTGAAATTTAATACCTTTATTAAAATAAATAAACATTGGTAGAGCAAAGTGAGGAATTCTTAAGAAGAATTCATACCACTGAGCATATCCATGGTAGGTGATACGTGAAAGAGCTGTAATCAATCCCCATGCCGCAATATAGAGAACGAGGTTTTTGTTTCTCGAGAAGATTAAAGCTGCTCCAACGAGAATATCAACCATTCCAATAAAGAATAAACCTGTTTCCACATACTTTTGAGTCGGGACAATATTTAAGTAAACCTCGCTAAAGTCGTACATATAATCTAAGAAGATTGGATTTAACATCATGGCTTCAATTCCATGAGCAATGAATGTGGATGAAACACCAAATATTGCAATCTTCAAAGCAAGTTCTCTTTTTTCAATTGAGAAGTAGTAAAGACAAAGAGGTAAGCAATATCTAGCAGCATAGGCAAAAATGGCAACTTCCCAACCAAAAGATCCATGAAGAATCGTTTTCGTTAATGCCAACGTGAGAAACCATCCAAATATAAAGAAAGCAGCAAATTTGATTTGTGAGTAAAAAGTGAGAGTGATCGTTGCTAGTGTTACAAAAAAACAAAATGTCATATCGATAGAGGTACTAAACTGATCAGAAAAATCTAAGATTAAAAACTGGAATCCGTTGATTGATGTCCCAAATTTCGTGGATAGAAAGAGTTGACCCATTAAGCAAATAACAAGGGCTAGCTTCAGCATGATTTTTTGCACGTAACCTCCTATGTCTCGTACAGAATTGACATTTTAGCCAATTTTGGAAGAGGTTTGCAAATCTGAGAGGCCTATAATCCTGTAAATTTTCTATTGTAGGGTGGATAATTCAAGCGTATCGCTCGTAGAGTATTGAAATAAGTCTTCGTGGCCTAAATGGGCCTTGAGCAGTGTGTTGTCAATAATACTCGAAAACTTGATGTAATCGATCAGATATCGAGGAAAACTCCATAGTGAATTGCTGAGTAACCATGCTGTGCTTTCCAATAGAAAACTTGGAACGGGCAGAGTTGGAGTATTTAGAATCTGCTTTGCCTTCTTTATACTTACGGTTTCATCAGGTGCCACATTAAAAATTCCTGTTGGTAATTCATTGATTGAGCGCTCAAGAATTTTTGCCATATCAAACTCATGAATGAATTGAAACATTGGATTAAAATCCATGCAGATAGGAACATAGGGTGTGGTTAAATACTTGGTCATTGTGTTTCTAATCTGTGGGCCAATAATAGAGCATGGTCTGAGAACTACGGTTTCAATATTATCTTTATTCTTCCACATCCAGTTGGTTGAAATTTGATCCATTTCAACCACATCTCTTAATTCTGGATATTTAATTGAAGCTTTTAAAGGATGATCCTCATCAAGAAAAACAGGGTTGTCGCTAAGAGCTCCATAGACATGGTAGGTTGAAAGAATCACAAGTTTTTTAACACCAAACTTCAAGCTTAGATCCATG
>JAONMX010000040.1 GCA_028378565.1 Bacteriovoracaceae bacterium | reverse complement strand
ATTTACATGTACGGAATCGTTGAAATCGCTGGACACCAATATCGTGTACAAGCAGGAGATATCCTCGACGTTCAAAAACTAACAAATGAAGCTGGTGAAACAGTAGATTTTGATCAAGTTTTAATGATCGGTGGAGACAAAGCTCTTGTTGGTTTACCAACTGTTAACGGAGCGAAAGTTACAGCTAAAGTTATAAGACATGACAGAAGCAGAAAGATCATTGTTTTCAAAAGAAAGCCTGGTAAGTACCAGAGAAAAAATGGTCATAGACAACACTTCACATCACTTCTCATTACTGAGCTTGCAGACGGGCAAGGAAACTCAGATAAGATTGATGCTTCAAGTGTAGCTGCAAAGAAATATTTAAAATAATTATTGGATGAAATAGGAGTTAATAATGGCACATAAAAAAGCCGGTGGTAGTACAAGTAACGGCCGTGATTCAAACCCAAAAATGCGTGGTGTGAAGAAATTTGGTGGAGAGCATGTAATTGCTGGAAACATCATTGTTAGACAATCAGGAACAAAATTTCATCCTGGTGCAAATGTTGGAATGGGTAAAGACTTTACAATCTTCGCTAAAGAAGAGGGAAAAGTTGAGTTCTCATACTACAATAAGAACAAGCAAATTATTTCAGTAGTAT
Organism: Bacteriovoracaceae bacterium; assembly: GCA_028378565.1. Taxonomy (GTDB): domain Bacteria; phylum Bdellovibrionota; class Bacteriovoracia; order Bacteriovoracales; family Bacteriovoracaceae; genus JAAEST01. Next base: position 9,874 of record JAONMX010000040.1, on the reverse strand, counting down.
CAGCTTAAGTTTATTGAAAATTTTACATACATATGGAAGGGGAATTCATTATGGATTCCCCTTTTGTTTATTAGGTTATAGAACGGTTACATATGCGATTTATAGATGAAGTATCAATTATTATCGAATCAGGAAAAGGTGGAGACGGCTGCTCTGGATTTAGAAGAGAGAAGTACGTTCCTATGGGTGGACCTGACGGCGGCGATGGCGGCGACGGTGGTAATGTATACATTCAGGCCAACGAAGGGCTAAACACACTCGTTACCTTTCGAGGAAAGAAACACTATAAAGCAGAGAAAGGCGAAGCCGGAATGGGCCGCCAAATGCACGGAAAATATGGTGAAGACCTCGTTGTTCAAGTTCCAGTAGGAACCATCGTTAGAAATAGCGAAACAGGTGATGTCATGGCCGACCTTACAGAGCATGGCCAAAAGGTTTTAGTAGCAGAAGGTGGCAGAGGTGGACTTGGAAATATGAATTTCAAGACCTCAACCAACCAAGCTCCCAGCAAAGCAACTGAAGGTAAAGAAGGCGAGTATTACGAAGTCGACCTAGAGTTGAAACTGATTGCTGACCTTGCTCTTATCGGCCTTCCAAACGCAGGAAAATCAACGCTCATATCAGTAATCAGTGCAGCAAAGCCTAAGATTGCAGACTATCCTTTTACCACGTTAGAACCAAACCTTGGTGTTGTTAAAATTGATGATGAAACATCATTCGTTGTTGCTGATATCCCAGGTTTAATTGAGGATGCCTCAGAGGGTAAAGGGTTAGGGATAAAATTCCTTAAGCATATCGAACGAACAAAGGCCTTTGTTCATCTTGTGGACGTAAGTTGGTGCCTTGATGAGTTCGAGGCCTTCGAACAATACGTGATAATTAGACAAGAGCTTGAAAAGTATAATAAAGAACTATTAAATAAAAAAGAATTGATTTGTTTAACGAAAGTCGATGCCATGACTGAAGAAGAAAGAGAAAAGTATAAAGCTTTTTTCGAAGAACAGCTTGATCGTAAAGTTGTCCTACTCTCCTCTGTTTCAAATGAAAATGTCGAGCAAGTAAAACACCTCATGCTAAGAGTAATCCAAGAAGAACAAATTAGGACTGAAAATGAGTAAAGCGTATATTAATGCACAAGTAGATGAGATTGTTAAAAATAAAGAATTCGAATTTCCAAAGAATTTGGCCATGGCCACTGCTTGGATACTCGGAAACCTAAAAGGTATAAACCTAAAGGTCTTTGATGTTAGTGGAACATCATCACTTTCAGACTACTATGTTGTTGCTTCTGCTGGTAACCCAACTCAAGCAAACGCTATGGCCGACACAGTAACTGAAGAACTAAAGAGAAATGGTTCTAAAATTATTAGTAAAGAAGGCTTAAAGCATTCTGACTGGATTCTAATCGATAGTGGCGATCTTATCGTTCATATCTTTTTAGATACTGCTAGAGAAGTTTACGGCGTTGAAGAATTATGGCGAGAAGGGAAACCTATTTCTATCCCTCAAGACTACTACTTCTCGGAACCAGAAAATAGTGAGTCTGAAGATACTGATACAGACAGAGACTTCTTCTAAACTCCTTCATGAAAACGATTCATGTTATTACCCTTGGAAAACTACGAGATAAGAATTATCTTTCCATCGAGCATGAATATCTCAAAAGAATCAAATCTTTCAAGGTAAAGTACCATGAGCTTAAAACTCATGAAGAAAACCTTGAGCTCGAAGGTGCTGAAGTACTCAAGAAAGTTCAAGACATTTCAAAAGAGGGATCCCCCCTTTTATTTCTACTGGCCGAAAAAGGGAAGGAATTTGATTCTTCTCAATTTTCAGATTGGCTTTTCAAAAAATTAGAAAACCATCATGGACCACTGTGTTTTATTTTTGGTGGGGCTGCCGGACATGGAAATAATCTAATGGAACAAAAACATGAAAAAATCAGCCTTTCTTTAATGACTTTTCCTCATCAGATGGCTCGAGTAATTTTTGATGAGCAACTCTACCGAGCTGATACCATTTACCTCAATCACCCCTATCATAAATAGTTTCGAAGAAACTATTCTAGTACCTCGCATTTACACCAAACCTTAACCTAAAAGCATTTCCTTTGGATTGGCGAAACATTTTTTAAACTCAGCGGCCATTTGTGAAGCATGAATTCCATCGATCAAGCGATGATCAAAAGTAACAGCAATAGGCATGATAGGCCTCACTTTTACTTCTCCATCAATCACCCATGGCTTATCTTTAGTAGCACCAACAGCAAGAAGCAGTGGAACTCGTGTATAAGGACAAAGAGGAGCCCATGCTAAATCAATTCCTAGAGAACCAATATTTGTAATCATCACAGAGCCAAAAGGGTCACGTGGAAAGCCTAACCATGAAAGGTTAAGATTTAGTCCGTATAGTAAAAAAGAAGCAAGGTTGAGGTAATACTTAGCACACCACCATGGCATGATTTTAAAAATTCCCATATTCTTCTTCATCTCTTTATCTTTACCAGTACGAACGTTTGAGGCCTTTGACTTTATAGCACTTGAAATTTCTGCAGTAGATAAGTCTTCGGCACCATCAATAGTACAACCAGACAGTGTCGCTTTTTTAATTTTGTCTTCACCCTCTCCTGGAATATTTACTTGGTAAAAAAGAGTAACCTTATCTCTAAGCCAAATCCTATTTCCTCTAATGAGTCCATTAATCTCCGGACGAATCTTCATACAATGGGCAACTGCTTTGCCAACTAAATGTGCAGGGGTTATTTTTACACCGTGTTTTTTTTCATACTCCGGTACTAAATCTAAAACTGGCTGCATATCAATTTCAAGGACACCATAAACTGAAGGATCCTTAGCCGTTTTCCATGTCCCCATGGCAATTTTACGAAAAGGTGAAGTGTCTTTTAATTTTTCTAAAGGTAAGTTTCGCATCCGTGCTCCGATAATTCTTAAACCATATTTGGTCTTATTCTTTTGGTTCAGGTATTTCAGGATCTCTCAACAGAGGGTTATCAAGCGAAATCAATGTCTCTGTTGACTGTATCTCTGGAATACTCTGTAACTTTTCAATCAAAAATAAATGAAGTTCTCTCGTACTTTCGGCCACAACTTTGACGAACATACTATATGTCCCAGTGGTATAGTGAACTTCTGTGATTTGAGAGAATTTCTTTAATTTCTCTAATGCTATCGGATATACCCCAGCGCTAACAAGGTTCACCCCAACAAAGGCAACAACTTCCAGCCCCAGTTTATTAAAGTCAACTATCGCCCGTGAGCCCTTTAAAATCCCCGCTTCCTTCATCTTATTCACTCGAACATGAATAGTTCCTCCAGAGACAACAAGCTCTCTAGCAATATCCTGAAAAGGACGTCTAGAGTCCTCTAATAGCTTATTTAAAATATCACGATCAACCTTATCAAATTCATACATATTTACCGCCAATTAAGAAGAACTCACAACTTTAACATCAATTTAATGAAAATATAGCAAAAGCCCATCTGTTGATCAACACAGCGTCTAAAAACAATATAAATTTTCCAACTTTTACGTACTTATCAAAAGGATTTCTTTACAAATGGCCCATATTTTTAGAGATTAAATTATTAATTCTATAGGTAAGAGGTAAAGTGAACAAACTTCAGTCATTAAAATCATGGCAAAAACTAATTATCGCAATGAGTAATGATTTCATATTTGCGGCACTTTGCTTTTACTCTTCTCTACTTATTCGATATGGTGACTCACAAATACCTGGACTCAACTTTTCTAAAATTTTAATAATAACAATTGTCACAGCAGTTGTTCAATCAAGTTGCTTTTACCTATCTGGAATTTATAAGGGTATCTGGAGATACTCTAGTACTTACGACTTAATTAGACTTACTAGAGGTGTAACCCTCGCTGTGCTATCCTCAGTCGCAATAATCTTCCTAACAAATAGACTTCAAAATATTCCCAGAACAATATTTTTTATTGACTGGCTGTTGCTAATTATCACACTTGGTGGTTCAAGACTTTCGTACAGAATTTGGAGAGATAATATTTCTCTTACTAAGAATTCAAATCTGTTCGACAAGGTTATTATCTTTGGTGCCAATGACACTGGTGAAAAACTACTAAGAGAAATTAAAGCATCTCCCCATCTTCAATTACATGTTGTTGCCATTATAGATAATGACAATACAAAAAAAGGAAGATCAATTCACGGAGTTCCTGTTTTTTCACCTGTGAATCGTCTTTATGATATCGCCAAAAAGTATCATGTAAGTAAAGTTCTTATCGCTGATCCTAGAATTCAAGGTAAAGAAATTAGAAAGATTGTTGATGCCGGTAAAGATCTTCAATTAGAATATAAGACACTTCCTAAATATAGTGATTTTATAAATGGCAAGGCCTCTCTCTCACAATTAAAATCCCTAGAGCCTGAAGACCTACTTGGCAGAGAAGAAGTCATACTCGACAACACATCTCTTTCGACAATGTCTGAAGGAAAAACTATTCTTATCACTGGTGCAGGTGGCTCCATTGGATCAGAGCTTTGTCGTCAAATTGCAAAGTTTAATCCTCATAAAATAATTTTCTTCGAGCAATCGGAATATAATCTCTACGCTCTTGAAAAGGATATTAAAGCTCTTTATCCAACTCTAAATTATCACTGTCTTATTGGTGATATTAGAAATGAAAATGATCTCGACTTTGCCTTTGCTAAGTATCGACCAGAAATTGTTCTTCACGCAGCGGCCTACAAGCATGTACCGATGATGGAAGCAAACCCAATTGAGGCCGTGAAAACAAATGTACTGGGTACAATTAATGTTTCCAATTTTTCTTTTAAATATAATGTCGAACGTTTTGTTATGATCTCTACTGACAAAGCCGTGAACCCAACTAATATAATGGGAGCAACTAAGAGAGTTGCAGAAACATATTGCCAATATATTCAAAAAAAGTCTGTTGATACAAAATTTCTAATGGTTCGTTTTGGCAATGTTCTTGGCTCTAGTGGGAGCGTTATTCCACTTTTCAAAGAACAAATTGAAAAAGGTGGACCCATAACAGTTACCCACAAAGACATTAAAAGATATTTCATGTCCATCCCAGAAGCTTCGCGACTTGTTCTGCAAGCAGGTGCTCTTGGAACCGGTGGAGAAGTATTTGTACTTGATATGGGTAGCCCTGTTAAGATAGTTGATCTTGCAAAACAAATGATTTTAATGTCAGGTCTAAAAGTTGATGAAGATATTAAGATTGAGTTTACCGGACTTAGACCTGGTGAAAAGCTTTATGAAGAGTTACTACTCTCCGGCGAAGGTTCCCTTCCGACACTTCACCCATTAGTTAAAGTTGCTCAAGCACAAGGGCCTGTAGAAGACTTTACTCAAAAGCTAAAAACCTTACTGGCAATGGATAGCAATACCGATACTAATGACATTAAGAGACAAGTGAAACTACTCGTTCCAGAATATTTTCCAAATAGAGATGAGATTCAAGAAGCTCAGCTAAGTAATAACTCAACCGAAAAAATACAATAATTAATGAGATACATTTTCTTTGGCTACAACTTTTAAAAAAGTTAAATACATAATTTTCATATCAAAGAAAAAACTTCTTTTTTTAGTATACTCAAAATCAAGTTCAACTTTTTCATTAATCGAAATTTCATCCCTTCCATTTATCTGTGCCCAGCCCGTCAAGCCTGGCATAACCAAATGAATATTTTTTTGAGTTCTTAGGGCAATCAAATCTTCTTGATTGAAAAGAGCTGGTCTTGGGCCAACAAAGCTCATTTTCCCCGTCAAAATACTAATGAGCTGTGGCAACTCATCTAAACTTGTCTTTCTTAAGAAATCCCCTATGGATGTTTTATAATTTACTGAGTCTTCTAACAGATGAGTCGCAACCTGTGGGGTTTCAATTTTCATGGTTCTAAACTTTGGCATTGAGAAAAGTTTATTATCAATCCCTACACGCTGTGACCAAAAAAGAGCTGGCCCCTTACTTGTTAACTTTACCATTATAAAAACTATGACCATTAAGGGAGTAAAAAGGATTAAGAGAATTAAAGAAAGTAAAAAATCAAAAACACGCTTCATTACTTTATTTTCTCCTGAATAATATCAATAATTTTTTGGGCACTTTTCCCATCACCAAAAGGAGAACTCCACTCAAGAGAACCAGTTTTAAAATACTCAACTGCTTCTTTTAACTTATTCACATCTCTCCCCACAATTTTATTAGAAACAAGATCAAGGGTCTCAGGCCTTTCTGTATTTTCTCTAAGAGTAATGCATGGAGTTCTAAGAACACAGGCCTCTTCTTGTATTCCTCCAGAGTCTGTAACCACTAATGAGGAACATTTAATTAGTGAAAGAAAGTCCTTATGACCTATAGGTTTTATAACAAGGACCTCTTTGGGAATAGAGAGATTAAAATTTTTCAAATGATCTAGAGTACGAGGATGAATAGGCCAAACGACTTTATTATGAATAACCAGTTCTTCTAAACACAAAATAATTTCGTTAAGAGAGTCTTCAGTATCTACGTTAGAAGCTCGATGAGCTGTAAATAAAATAAACTCCTTTTGCTTAAGATGGAGTTTTTCAATTAAAGCTTTTGATATTTCATCTTCATTGAAGCAATTTTTAATCACATCAACGACAGTATTTCCTACAATAAAAACTTTATCCGTTTGTATTCCTTCTTCAATTAAGATTTCTTTTTGTTTATCAGTGACTGCAAATAGCAATTCCGACATATGGTCCGTAAGAATTCTATTCACTTCCTCCGGCATAGAACGATCATAGCTTCTTAAGCCCGCTTCAATATGACCAATAGGGATATTCAACTTTGAAGCGACCAAAGAAGAAGCAAGAACAGAGTTTGTATCTCCTTGAACAAGGAGTAGGTCAGGTCTCTCTTTTTTTAAAACCTCTTCCATTTTTATCATGATATTCCCAATTTGATGAGAATGATCTTTAAGTGACTGAGGATGAAGTTCATAGTCAGGTCTTGGTAACTCTAACTCTTCAAAGAAAACTTTATCTAACTCAACGTCATAATGTTGATTTGTATGAATGAGAATAAAGTTAATATTTCGAGACTGTAGCTCTTTTACTACTGGAGACATCTTTATAATTTCAGGTCTTGTTCCAATGGAAAGAGCTATTTTCATAGTTACCTATTTTCTTGAAGACAAGTTGATGAGACCTGTATCTTCATAGACGGCCTTTAGAGTTTTACTTGCTCTTTCTCTTGCTTTAGAAGCACCACTATTCATCGTTTCAAGTAGATAGTCTTGGTTATTCATAAGGTCTGCATACTTTTCTTGAACTGGCTTTAGCGTATCACACACAAGGTCTGCAAGATCCGCTTTAATATGTCCGTACATTTTACCTTGATACTCATTCACAATCTCGTCTACTTTTTTTCCAGAAAGCACACTGTAAATTGTTAATAAGTTTGAAAGACCTGCTTTCTTTTCCACATCAAACTCAATCACTGTATCCGAATCAGTAACAGCTCCTTTAATTTTCTTTTGAATCTTCTTAGGAGTATCAATAATACTAACAAATGATTTTTCATTTTCATCAGATTTTGACATTTTACTTGTTGGGTCCTGAAGTGACATCACTCTTGCACCTTGCTTACCAATAAATGGCTCTGGCATCACAAGTGTTTTTTCACCATAGCGATTATGATAAAAATTTACGATATCTCGGCAAAGTTCTAAATGTTGTTTTTGATCTTCACCAACTGGAACAACATCAGCTTGATAGAGAAGAATATCTGCGGCCATTAATACAGGATATGTATAAAGTCCGGCATTAATATTTTTAGTATTTTTTTCTGATTTGTCTTTAAACTGAGTCATTCTATTTAGATAACCCATAGGAGTTAAGCACGTAAGAATCCAATTCAGTTCAGCATGTTCAGGAACGTGACTTTGTAGAAAGAGAGTATTCTTAACCGGATCTAAACCAAGTGCAAGATATTGAGCAAAGAAACTCATACAGCGATCATTTAATTTTTTTGGATCCTGCTTAACAGTTAAAGCATGGAGATCGGCCACAAAATAAAGACAATCGTACTCTTCTTGAAGAGCAGTCCAATTGTTGATGGCCCCAATATAGTTACCTAAGGTTAGATCACCTGTAGCCGTTGAGCCTGATAAAATTGTCTTCTTTGCCATCACTTCCTCTTAAATCTCTTATCATTAAAACACTAATAAGCTATCAAATTCTCACCCTCGTGAAAATACGCCTTACTTCACCTTTGTCTTAAGCCATAAAATAAGTGACCGGCTGGATTTGTTGCCTACGCGTCACGCCCAACACTAGGCGTAAATATTATTTCTGCTTAGGAAAAGTAGACTCTTATGTAGCTAAGCTACCCAATTCAACTTAATTTCTGACAATAGTTTCAGAGTAAGTTTTTATTCTTTATTTGACCCGACATTATCACCTTCAACAGGATATGAGGTAGCTATGGCATTATCAAACTCTGAGTCTAAATGTGTAAGGAACATTTCTATTAATCTTCCGTGGTAAATGGCATAAACTGTACTTGAAATTGCACTACTGGATGTTGGAACAATATAAAATCCAATTTGACCTGCCTCGACCTTTGGTCTCATCCAAGCCTTTCCCTTCCATTGTTTAGGTGAATGAAAAAAGTCTCCGTCTTCGTCAAACTCCCAAGTAACAATTTCATTTTTCTGAATAAGGTCTTTCACTTTTTTTAAAGTTTTTTCAGGAGAGCTCGTTTTTATATAAACTGCCATATTACTCTCCTCCTTTAGTTTGGGAACCTGTCTCTTTTTTTTCAGTTTCTTTCTTCTCAGACTTCATTTTTTTATCTTCACCAGAATTTTTAATTTTGTCTGGACTTGCTTTTTTAGGGGATGCTTTTTTTCTTATGGCATTCATTTTTATTTTTTCAATCTCTTCTTGTATTGCTTTAATTGCATCTGATGAGACATCGATAGGCTCCATTTTTACAGGATTAACCAATTCACCTAATACCTTTTTTAAATCAAATGATTTACCTAGATACTTCTCTATATCATAATCAATATCAGGAGCATATACTGACTCAGACACGACCTCGCTAACTTCCTCAATGGCCTTTGGGTCAACTTCTTCACCTGAATATTGACCAGCATAAGTCATAAATTGATTTAGCTTATACATATAAAAACTACCACCACATTTAGATTCATATTCTGAAATTAGTTCAGGTCTTGGACCAATAGTAAACTGCTCTACAATATTCCACCAATCTGTCTTTGCATCATCAGTTACAAAAATCGTTGACTTACCACTACCTTTCATTTGATTTAAAATTTGAGCCCAACCAAAATAATCTCCAAATTTTCGATCACCGTCTTTTTTATCTTGATCTTTAAAGCCAGGAGGAGTCCTTTTTTCAAATCTTTCTTTTCCTTTTTCAACATAATCATTTAACTCTTCGCCTGAAAAAGAATCTCCTACTTTTCCATCAAAAATTTTAGTTATTTTTTGGAGAATATCATCATTCTTAATTAGTTCTTCCTGTCCTTGTTTACCAGCATCTAGCTCCTGCAAAAGCTCATTAAAAGATTTCTCCATAACCTCACTAATAAAAGGATGATTTTTACTAGACTTAAACGAATCATTATAGGTTTTCTTTAAGTCCTTATGAACCTTTGAAAAATTTTTAACTTGATCAGCAATGACCTTAGGTCTATTTTCATGAAACTCCGATGCAAACTGATACGGTATCCAGACTCTCTCTTTATAAAGTTCTAGAATTTTAAATAAAGATTCTCTAGTAGGTGTACTAACCCGATAAAGGTTTAACAACATATTGGCATCAAATACAATTACAGCATCTT
>JAONMX010000004.1:27500-63891 GCA_028378565.1 Bacteriovoracaceae bacterium | reverse complement strand
TTGCTTAGAAAGGTGAGATTTTGGAGTTCGCGCTTAACTGGCAACAATTTTTGTCACTCCCATCATTTTTTTTAAGGCGAGGATCGCTAACCACCCTAAAGTTTTAGGGAATTTTGTCCGACGAGAACGATAGGCTAAAATGGAGCTAGAATGAATAACCGACGAAACATCATATTCACCCTTCTCTTCTTTATGCTTGTCCTTACTGGCTGCGAAGGAATTGGAACGGCTGATTTTGGCGACGTTGCTAATGGTGCCAACGGAGGGAGTGCCTCTGGGGGGACAAGCTCTGACCTTACTTTTTCGGGCATTGATTCTATAAATCAAATCACGGATGCTACGGCCCGACTCAATTGGACCAATCACGCCGATGCTGTTGCTTACGAAATATATAACGTCACATCGGGAACTTCTTTTATTGCAACAGTTATGGCACCTGCAACGAGTTATGATCTAACTGGATTGAACCCTTCGACTGCGTATGAATATCGCGTTCGCGCAAAAGATGGTGAAGGCAACAACGATTCAAACACCAACGACGTAAGCTTTACGACAAACCTTGCGCCCGATCCTCCAAGCGGTCTCGCCTTGCAAGAACCAACCACAACACCGAACTTTGACGATAATACCCCAACGATTAGGATTAGCGGCGTTAAAAATGGCGACACCATTAAGCTCTTCACGGATTCAAGCTGTTCGAGCCAAGTCGGCTCAGCGGTCGCCTCTGGGACTACAGTAGACATCACCACATCAAGTCTAGCAGCGGCAGCATACACATTTCATGCCAATGCCACCAATTCAAGCAGCAATGCCTCGACTTGCTCAAGCGCTACCGTGAGTTACACGGTGGAGCTTTGCCCCACTGGATATGTTGCTGTTCCAGAAAATACAACTCTTGGAGTGAGCGCTTTCTGTGTTATGCAATATGAGGCGAAGGATGATGGGTCAGGCAACGCTATTTCTCAGGCGGGAGGAGCCCCGTGGGTTTCCATAAACCAAACAAATTCAAAAACTGAATGCACCTCTTTGGGTGCTAAATATGATCTTATTTCAAACCCTGAATGGATAACCATCACCTATAATGTCGAAGCACAAGACGCCAACTGGTCAAGCGGCACTGTCGGGAGTGGATGCCTGTTTCGCGGCAATAACGGCACAGCCGACGCCTGTGGATACAATGGCGCAGACCCCGAGTCAGGCACAGGAAGAGACACCAAGGCAAAACACGTACTTTCTAATGGTGAAGAAATATGGGACCTGGCGGGCAACGTCTGGGAATGGGTAGACTGGTCTCTAGGTGGAGGCTTAACCTCAGGACCAATAAGTTGTACCGCTGCATGGACTGAGCTTCCAGACGTTGCCTGCGGCGCTCTCGCAGCAGCAGATTACATGCCAGACAATCCATCAGGGCAAACAGCTTCCACATACAATGCAGGCTTCGGACTTGGCAGGCTCTATGGTGGTGCTGGGGGCGCTACGCTTCGCGGCGGTCGCTGGAACAATGGTACGATCGCCGGTGCGTTCACGCTCGCTCTGAACTATGCTCCGTCGCACACGGGCACGAGCGTTGGGTTTCGCTGCGTCTATCGCCCATAGCGTCATAACTTCTCAGTTAGCACAGTCTCAAGTCGGCAGGCAATTGAACCCTTGGCTCTTGACCCTTGGAAATTAATCTTCTTTAGGAATGGAGCAATTGCTAGAGATACAGGCGATAGACTCCAATACGCCCCGAAGGGGCGGCGGAAATTTTTTTTGTACTTTCCGAAAATTCGGAAACCTATTTCGTTTCTTTCCGAAAGTTCTAGCTTTCTTTTTCAAGCCTTTGGAAAAGTTTGGCCGGCCTTACTCCATAGAGATCGCAGATTTTAAACAGGGTTAAAACAGTTATGTTTTTCCCATTTTCAATCCGTTGAAGATACTTCCAATCATGCCACCCGAATTCTTCAGTCTCTTCAAGCGTCCATCCCTTTTCGTGCCTCAACTCTCTGATGAGAAAGCATAATTTGTCTATTTTATGTTGGTACGCATCCATACCAATAGTCTTGCCGAAACGTAATAAATTGAGTACGTTATATAAAACGTATGGCTGCGTATCAATTGAGGGGAAATGAAGAATAAAAGTGGAGACATGACAGTAGGAGAAGCTGCTGAAGTCTTGGGGGTGACCACAAGATCGGTTCTCAATTACATAAAGGCTAAAGAGATAGATGCGATTAAAGTTGGAAAGTCTTGGTATATAAAAAAAGCATCTTTGGATGCCTTTTCTATTACATTTGGCATTAGTAGAGACGTCGTAGAAGAATCGAAGAAGAAAGAAAAACCGGAAAAAGAATTTCCGAAAGATAAAGAAAATAAGGAAAGTTCTGAAAATAGATTTTCTGTCAAAAATTTAAGACTCTTTATCAAAGCAAGCGACATACTGGGGTCTTTAAATCTCAAAGACGTTGAGACAGATCATGAGATGAAAAGACGCTTGGATGACTTAACGCTCTCTGCGATTGAGCTTCTTGGGGCTGGCTATTATTCATTTGAACCAAAAAATAAAATGGGTCTTTATAATCAGTCTCGACAAAAAGTGGGGGCCATATTGACCTTAGCTTATTTTAGACTTCGAGATAACAACGGAATTAAAAAAATATTGATGAAATTGAAAATGATCTGTTACCAGCTTACTCCGCATTGATAAAACGCATGGATAGAAAACGTGAAAAATACAAAGATTTATAGTGACTGCTATCAGGCCTCGATTCATGTTTTTCATATGACAAAGGCATTTCCAAAAGCTTTGCGCCCGACCCTCGGAAGAAAGATCGAAGAGTCATGCCTTAATTGCCTTTTAAGCATTCGCAAAGCAGGAGTGGCAAAGGGAAGCAATAGATTGAAGCACCTTTACAATGCGTCGGAAGCACTCGATGAGCTTAGGACATTGGTTCAATTTTCAAGAGATATGCACGCTTTAAATGGGTACGCCAATTTACGATCAAGATGCTGCAGGCGTTGTTCTGAAAAGAAAAAGCGAAAAAACAATTCTATATAAAGGTAGCGCCGTTCGTTTAACAGAAAAGAAGTGGTGCCTTGCTGCTATGGAGGGAAGTGTTTCTATAAAATTTCCTGACGGTGAAACGAAGACTTTTAACTATGAAGGAACAGGTTCTATGCAGGCCAGTTGTGCGAAGTACTTTGCTGGACGGTTTGCCTCTACCGGTAGAGTAAAGTTTAAACAGGCTGACTCAAAGTGGGGTCACGGGGTAAAGAACTACTCATTAGTGCCTTACCGAACGATAGCGGTAGATCCTAAAAAAATCCCTTATGGTAGTGTGGTCTTTATACCAGAAGCAAAAGGGAAAGAAATTACACTAGAGAATGGTGATACATTTATTCATGATGGATACTTCTTCGCCGGAGATACTGGTGGAGCAATTAAGAAAAATCATATTGATGTCTTCACAGGAAATTCTAAAAATCATTCATTCAACTTTATTGGAAATAACTCGAGCAAAACATTTAATGCAAAAATCATTAAAGACGAAAGTGTTATTAAAGAAATGACTGAAATGCACTTGAAAAAATACTAATTAGAAGAGAGAAATATTTCCTCTTTTAACTAGTGCCGAAATCACTGAAGAAACTTTATCACAAGCTCTTTTTACATCTCTCGCTTCATTAGATAGAGGAGTGCTCATTACTTTATATGCTTCTTCTGCATAAGCACGATCACAAATAACCAAAATTTGTCTTTGATCTTCTCTCTTTAACGCCTTAAGAGCTACACCAAGAATAGGTGCTTTAATATAGTTAAGTACTAATTGAATATCACGATCATCTAGTCTCAAAAAGTCTGAAAATGAAACAGACTCTTGCATGAGTTCATCCGCAAGTTGAGAGTTTCTAGCTTTAATATTTTTAAGAAGTTTTTCTCTTTCTGGAGCAGTCATATATTGAAGCATCTCTACAATTTGAGCTTTACCATTTATAAAAATACCTTGTGACTTGTTTTCCATTTACTGCTCCTAGCTTAGTTCCCACTTCGATTTTTCGCGTATGTATTTTTGTCTAGCATTTTCAAGCGTGTCTTTATGACTTGCTACAAGCTCGTCGATCTCGTTAGCTTGAGTTTCTTTTATCTCACCAACTTGTGCCTCATGAGCCTTCTTTAAATTTGTTAGCTCTTGGTCCAAACGATGATTTTCTTCTTTTAATTTTCTAGAGTGACTATTTCTGTGACCAACAAGTTTTCTTTCAAGTTCGTTTTCTAGAGTTTTTACTTTTGCTTCGTATTCACCCTTCATACGGCCGATCATTGTTTCGTAGGCCTTGACTTGCTTGTTATAGTCTTTTTGATTTTCCGCGGATAACTTCTTCATCTGAAAGCTTGCACGCTTATTTTCAGCTTCTTTGAATCTTTGTAAATTTACCGGAGTTACCTCAGCCATAAATCATCCTAATTTTTGTAAGGAATCATCCTAATTCCTCACTTAATATGATACTGAACTAAAGTGAAGCATTGTAGGAGGCAAAATATGACGTGTCGTGTAGAGATAAGTACTTGTTTTTCTGTAAAATGTGACAAGCTCAAATATTAAACGAAGGAACGTATATGAAAATTTATTTAGTAGAAGGTAAAAGAACTCCATTTGGAAAGTTTGGAGGCTCTCTTAAAGATATATCACCCGTAGATTTAGCAGTTCATGCAACAAAAGCTTTGCTTGATCAAACAAAAGTTTCTGCAGATAAAATTGACCAATTTATTTTAGGAAATGTTGTCCCTTCAACAACGGATGCCATGTATGGAGGAAGGCACTTAGCTTTAAAGAGTGGTGCACCTGAAACAACTCCAGGTTATTGCGTAAACAGACTTTGCGGTTCTGGTATCCAGTCAATTATCGATGCTGTTCATCTTTTAAAATTAGGAGAAGGGCAGGCCATTATTGCTGCAGGTACTGAGAATATGTCTATTGTTCCTCATCTAACATATGGAGGAAGGTTTGGAACAAAGTATGGAAGCCTTAGAAATGTGGATATGCTTTTGGATGCCTTAACGGATCAGTATGCCGGATGTCCAATGGGAGAGACTGCAGAAAAGCTTGGTGCAAAGTTTTCAGTGACAAGACAAGAGTGCGATGAATTTGCTCTTAGCTCTCATCAAAAAGCTACAAAGGCTTATCAAGATGGTCACCTTCAAGGGGAGATCGCTCCATTAGAGTTAAAGAAAATTATTTGTGAAAAAGATGAGCACTTAAGAGAAGATGCAAACATTGAAGGAATGAATAAGCTTAGACCAAACTTTAAAAAAGATGGTTTAGTTACAGCCGCTAGCGCTTCTGGAATTGTAGATGGTGCAGCAGCTGTTTTAGTTGCAACAGAAGACTTTGTTAAGAAGGAAGGACTTACTCCACTTGCTGAAATTGTTGATGCAACAGTTGTAGGTGTTGATCCAACAATTATGGGGATCGGTCCATCTCCGGCAATCAAAAAACTATTAAAGCAAAATAATATGAACCTTGATCAAATCGATTTAGTGGAAATAAATGAGGCATTTGCTTCACAGGCACTTTCTTGTGCGAAAGACTTAGAGCTTAGTCTAGATAAGTTAAATATTTGGGGAGGGGCAATTGCACTAGGTCACCCTTTAGGAGCATCGGGAACGAGAATTACACATACTCTCGCTAGGCAGTTGAAAACACTTAATAAGTCCTACGGAATTGCTTCAGCATGTATTGGAGGAGGGCAAGGAATTGCCATCCTTATAAAGAGTGTTTAACTTTATAAGTAATGAAAAATGAAGAAATAATTTTTACGAGTGAAGAAATTCTCGAATTTAGAGAATGGATTGCTCTTAATATGGAAGAGATTACTTGGCAGGGAAGATACCAAAATGAATTCGAAGAATTTTGGTCCTGCTTCTTTCTTGATGGACAATCACTTTCGCAAGTCATCGATCGTTTTCAATACGCTTGTGCCAATAGTCAGATTGGTCCTTTGAATCAATGGTTTCAGTGGCTAAAAAATAAATTGATCTGCTATACCTTCATCTTTAAAAAAGCTGATTTGTTTTTAATTTCTAAAAAGTCTGGAATTCTTGTCCCTGAGATTGCTGTTATTTTAAGAAACTTCTTTGTTGAGAGATTTCCTCATCTTGATGATGCCCTTTCTGAAAAATTTCAAGTCGTAAATATTTCTAGCCCGAATCTTTTTATAAACTTTAAGGCCTTGAGTGATGAACTTAATATATTTCCTGATTTTAAAGGAACGGATGACGAAGATGTTATGACGAGTTTAGAGATAACTCTCTACCCTGAGTTTTTAACTTTAGTTGAAAAAATGAAAAGAGATCTTTATCACCCTAATTTTGATTTCTCTAAAATTAAAAGCTCGATGAGCTTTCGTAAGCAATTGAGAGTTGCTCAAGAGTTATTTATTTTAACATTTGTTGCCATTATCGCAATTTATGGAATCAAGTGGGTTAACAAAAAATGGGAGAAGTCTCTTGTTGAAAAGATATCTATCTATGAACCTCAGTTTAAGTGGTTAAATAAAAACTTAGTCTTTAAAAGTGATAATGAAAAATCTCAAGAAAATATAAACCTAAATGTTCAAGACTTAGAAGATGTAGAAAAAATTGAAAATAAACTAAAAATTGAAGAAGAAGAAGAAGGAGTTCGTTACGAAACGGAATCTGAAGTTTCTCTTACAAGTTGGGACTCTCTACCAAAAGACTTTGATGTAGCCGATAGAGAACAGTCACAATATGAAGAAGTAAGAGGGGGTTATCGAGATAGCCGCTACGGTAATACAAAAGTTTATAGGGTAATGATGAAGTCTCAGAATTTATATTCATCAAAAGATAAACTTAATGACCTTCTCAAAAAATATAATGTCACTCAAGTTGATAATGTAAAACCTGGTCAGGAAGTTCCGGGCGGAGTTTATTATAATATTTATGTACCAAGAGTTTATTTAAAAGAATTTATGGCCCAGATTATGGAATCTAGCGATAGCGTTCTTTATGAATCAAGAACTCGTGCCAGAAGAAATCCTCCAGGGAAAAATAAAGTCTTCATCTGGGTTAAAAATATATAATTATTTCCTAAATTCATTCTAAGTTCGTCAAATTTCTTCATCGCTCTCTCACGTACCACTTGTACGCTTCAATCGCTCTTCATCATTTTCCTGCTTACAATAAATTTAGAAAAGAATTTTTTAAGTCCCTAAATTCATTCTAAGTTCGTCAAATTACAAAGAAGTTACATTTGTCCGTCGGGAATTTCAAAGAGTGTTTTGAGTTTTCGAAGCATGACGTGCCCAACTTTTAAATAGTGCCATTGTCTAAAGAAACCAATAATCAAAGCTGCGACAAATCCATAAACAACTCCACTATGAGTTGTTTTAGAAACGAGATGAGTGTCATGTGCTCCACCTAGAAGAAATGCAATTGAACCTAAAACTAAAATTAACATAGTCCAAGGAATTGTTTGTCGTTTGCATCTATCAGCATCTTGAGCAAATTTTTTAACTTTTTTCAAATAAGGCTCTAAGTCTGCAGGTGGGTCATCAAAAAGTTCATTTAAATTTGTTTGGCCATGGAGAATTTCATAAACATTCATCACAAGTCTCGAAACCCCGATGAAGTAAAACATAACAAATGCTTGTGCAAAGATCGTGTAGAGGAAGCTAACGATAGCTAGCTGGATGTGACTATAGCCTAAATCAAGCCATCCGAGAGCTTTTGAAACAGTAAGTCCTATTCCAATAATCATTAACAAAATTAATACACGAAGTAGATAGGCCATGTTTTCCTCAATGTCGCACAGAGAATTATTGTCATAATTCTGTTAATTTGCTATTTCTTCTGCACTACGAGCGAAGATAGACTAGTTCAAACTATTTGAAAAGGTTAACCCATGCCTAAGGCAAACCAAAAAAAATTATTAGAAAATCCTGTTATTTCTAGCATGGTTGTACCAGTTGCCATTGTTTTAATCGGAGCGCTGATTATTTTTGGCGTGACCCAACTACTCAGTACTGATAGGGGTTACAAAGATTTAGTAAGAGAAATGCATTCTAAAACTTTTGGTAATCGTTGGACTGCTGCTTATGAACTTTCTAAATATATTAGTTCAAATCAAATCCCAAAAGATGATATTCCTTGGCTAATTGTAAACCTTTCTGACGTCTATAAATCATCAAATGATCAAAGAACAAAAGAGTTTATTGTTGTAGCACTTGGTGCTTTAAGGAATGAATTGTCTCTACCTGTTCTTAATGCTGCGCTTGATACAAAGAATTCTGAGACAAAATTTAGGGTAATTGTTGCCCTTGCTGATTTACCTAAAGGTGTTTTATTTGATTGGAACAAGCTCGATACTTTTTTAAATCAAGATGATGCCATGCTTAAAAAGGCCGTAATTTTAACTTTTGCTACGCACAATGTTCCGGGCAAAGAAAATCTAATTGCAAAATCACTAACAAATAGTAATCAATCAATAAAGTTTAGTGCTGCTCTCGCATTATCAAACTACAATGATAGAAGGTCTCTCGACGTTTTAAAAGAAATTTTCTTGACCCAAGAAAGCAAAGAAATATCGCCAGATCAACTAGAAGCATTAAAATTAAATATATTAAATACGTTAGAGAAAACAAAGTGGGATGTGTTACGCGTCGAGTTGCAAAAGGCAGCGGATAATGATGTAAGTTTAAAAGTTCGTTCAAAAGCAAAAGAACTCTTAAACTTATTGAAAAAATGATGGTTTCTGAGCATAATCAAACTACTGATTTTTCAAGATTTTTATGATAATACCAAAGCATATCAAATTGTTATTGGTTTAATATTTTTTTAAAGGTAAATGAGGCAGGCTCATGAGTGAAGTCAAACAACATTTAAACCGTCGCGAATTTTTCTCTTATCTATCGGTTGCATGGATAACATTTTCAGCGGCATGTGCAGGTCTACTAAGTTTAGCGTTTCGCTTCTCTTATCCAAATGTAAACTTTGAACCAGAGATGGATTTCTTAGCAGGTACTACTTCTGATTATGAAGAAGGCGTTGATGAGAGATGGAAGAATGGTTTTGGTGTTTGGATGGTGAAGCAAGAAGGAAGACTTGTAGCACTTTCAAATATTTGTACGCATTTAGGTTGTATCCCTACATGGATGCCGGCTGAATTAAAGTTCAAGTGTCCATGTCATGGTTCAGGTTATTACATGAGTGGAATAAACTTTGAAGGACCAGCGCCGAGACCTCTTGAGAGATATAAAATTAATCTAACTCCTGAGGGAAAAATTAAAGTAGATAAAACTAAAGTATATCGTTATGAGAAAGGACAGTGGGACAACCCAAACTCTTTCATTCAAGTTTAATTATATAAAAGGTAAAGAATCATGGCCGAGAAAGGTTTAGCTGACAAAGTTCGTGAAACACAGATTTGGAAATCTATTTTTAGACATGGCCCTCCAGATAATGCTCGTAACAGAGCTGCTGTTGTTGCAGGAAACGTCTTTTTACATTTACACCCGATTAAATTAAAAAAATCTGGAGTAAAGCTAGGTTACACATGGTGTATGGGGGGATTAACATTTTTTATCTTCCTTGCGTTAACAGTAACTGGCGTTCTTTTAATGTTCTATTACAGACCAACAGCAGAATATGCATTCAACGACATTATCGCTCTTAGAGAACACGTTCCATTGGGGATTATGAGAGAGATTCATCGTTGGGGTGCTCACGCTATGGTGATAACCGTTTGGCTTCATATGTTCCGAGTCTTTATGACGGGATCATATAAACCACCTAGAGAGTTTAACTGGGGTGTTGGGGTAATTCTCCTCGTGCTTACACTTTTACTTTCGTTTACTGGTTACTTACTACCATGGGATCAGCTTGCTATTTGGGCCATTGCCGTTGGATCTAATATGGCTAAAGCAACACCATTTCTTGGGCATGGTGGTCCAGGTGCTATGCTTGCACAGATTGGTGACTTTGTTATGGTTTCAGATAAAAACGACGTAAGATTTCAGTTACTCGCTGGAAGATTTGTTGGTGAGCCAGCATTACTTCGTTTTTATATTCTTCACTGTGTATTTATTCCATTAGTTGTCGGTGTATTAATCGCTGTTCACTTTTGGAGAGTTAGAAAAGATGGTGGGATTTCAGCACCTCTTTAATTGAGTGTGCTTTTAAGATTAATTGAAAGGAAACAATTAAGTTTAGGATATATTTAATGAAAGAATTAATTAACTGGGTTGCTGACCCGATTCGATCTTTCCCAATTTTTAGTATTCTCTTTTTTATAGTGATGAAATACTACAGAATTGTTGGAACAAAAAAGTTTGCATGGATTTTTACAGCTATCGCTATCCCTGCATTTTTCTGGTTCATGTCAGACCCTAACTTTTTCCTCATTATTACTTTTCCAGATAATATTCCTATTTCGATTCTTATTGTCTCAATACTTTTCTTTACTTGGTTCACTCTTCATAAGTGTGCAATCAACGATCAAAGAATTGAAGATGGCTTAGGTCCGGTAGAAGCTCTTCCTGAAAACAGAGAAAAAGTATGGTGTTGGCCTAACCTTGTTTACACTGAATTATTTACCATCATCGCAGGTACAGTTTTCTTAATTGTTTGGGCGATTATCTTTAAGGCCCCTCTAGAAGAACCTGCTAACCCGACTTGGGCACCAAACCCAGCGAAAGCACCTTGGTACTTTCTTGGGCTTCAAGAAATGCTTGTTTACTTTGATCCTTGGATGGCCGGTGTTGTTCTACCTGGGCTTGTTGTTGTTGGCTTAATTGCTATTCCATATATAGATACAAACCCTAAAGGGAATGGTTATTTTACTTTCAAAGAAAGACCAATTGCCATTTGGGGCTTCATGTTTGGTTGGCTCGTTCTTTGGATCTACCTCATTATTGTAGGTACATTCTTAAGAGGTCCAAACTGGACATTCTATGGACCATTTGAATATTGGGATTTCCATAAGGTTGTTGCAGAATACAACGTCAACTTATCTGAATTCCTTTGGGTAAAGTGGCTTAATACTTCAATGCCAGCAAACTTAATTATGCGAGAGATGTTAGGGATAATCATAACAGCTCTTTATGTTTTTGTTCTTCCGCCTCTTATCGCAGCTTCCGACTTTGGAAAAAAGATAATCGAGAAGTCAGGACAGATTAGATACTACATCTTTATTACATTACTTCTTATTATGATGAGCTTACCAATCAAAATGGTACTTAGATGGTTATTTTCTTTAAAGTACATAGTAGCTCTGCCGGAATGGGAACTAAACTTATAATAGTGAATGATCAAGTAAAAGGAATAATAAAATGAGTAAAAAACTTGAACCAGGAATGGCATACGATACAAAGAAACTTAATAAAGTTTTTGCGTTTCTATCTATTCTTTTCTTGATGACAACTGTCTGGGTTTTTCTTGATGATTTCATTCGTCCTTGGAAAGCTGTTCAGTTAGAAGGTATGCAAATTAAGAAGCAAAAGCTTGAAGAGAGTCTTGCGAGTGCTGAAAAAGAATTAGATAAAGAAGAACTTGCTAAACTTGAGAAAAATCTTGATGAAGGTGAGAAGTTAGTTGTTTCTCGTAGTAAAGAAATTGCAAAGCTTAAGAGAGAGCTTGATGGCGTAAGAGTTCGAATTAAAGAAGAAGTTATTATCAATGGTGTTTTGAACTCAAAAGTATCAGCTTATACTTTTAATTACGGAGTTGCTCACTCTAAGCATGCCCCAGGTGCTGACAAGCTTTTTGTCGAGATGAAACAATATAAGAAAGATTTTGCTGCTTCATCTGATAGACTTAAACGCTATAAAGGCCAAGAGAAGAAAATCAATAGAGAAATAGATAAGTTACGAGCAGAAGTTCTTGTAAATGAAAAAGCAATTAAAGACTTAAAAACAAAAGTCGATCTTACTAAGCTTGCTCTTAATAAATTAAAAGTTGATCCAGTCTTTGTTGTTCGAAATGCACCGTTCTTGGACTTTCTTGATCCAACACTAAAAATTCAACAAGTCGTAATGGAAAACATTACAGATGATAGATATTTTCAACACGTACCTAAAGTTGATCGTTGTATGACATGTCACATGTTCATTGATCAAGATGGATATGAAGACCAAAAGAATCCATATAAAACTCACCCTGATTTAGATTTGATGGTTGGTTTAGATTCTCCTCACCCAATGAAGTCTTATGGGTGTACTTCATGTCATGGTGGTGAAGGTCACAGAGTAAATGACTTCTCAGCAGCTGCTCATACTCCTAGAAATGAAAAGCAAAAACAAGAGTGGATAGAGAAGTATAATTATCATCCACCACATAAAATTCAAAAGCCAATGTTTAAAGTAGGTCATACTCAAGCTGGCTGTGTGAATTGTCACAAAGAAGTTGAATTTATTCCACAGGCAACAATTGTTAATGAAGGTCGAATGGCCATGGAAAAATATGGTTGTTACGGCTGTCATAAAATTGAAGGTTGGGAACATAAGAGAAAACCAGGTCCAGATTTAGTAAGAATAGCTTCAAAGATTTCAAAAGAATTTTTTAAGAACTGGGTTTGGGAACCAAAGAGATTTAATGAGCATGCAATGATGCCTAGCTTTTTTGGTCAATCAAATAACTCACAGCCTGATTTTATGAAAAAGAATATTGCCGAAGTAAATGCAATGGCAGAGTTCATTTGGTCAAAGTCTGAAAAGTATAAACCAGATGTTAAGTATGTTGGCGGAGACAAAGAAAAAGGTAAGGAACTTATTTCGACTGTTGGATGTATGGGGTGTCACGGAGTTGAAGGCTTTGATGAAGCCTCTGAAAAAGTTGGTGCTTATGCAGGTCCATATTTAACAGGAACAGGATCTAAAGTTGATGCTGAATGGCTTGTGACTTGGCTGAAAAAACCAAAACACTATTCACCAAATACAATTATGCCTAGCTTTAGACTTACTAATAAGGAAGCCAATGATATTGCAGCTTATTTATTAAGCTTAAGAAATAAGAAGTTTGAAAAGCTAAAGTTTGAGCCACTAGACACAGAGCTTAGAGATGAAATGCTTGTCACTTACTTCAGTGCCTTTGATACCATTGCTGTTGCAAAAGATAAGATTTCTCGCATGAGCGAAAAAGAAAAAACTCTAGAGCTTGGTTATAGATCAGTTGGAAAATATGGATGTTATTCTTGCCACAATATTGATGGCTTCGAAGGTCGTGCTCCTATCGGTCCAGAACTTACCAAGGTTGGCTCTAAGCCATTAACTCAATTTGGTTTTGGTCATGAGTATGATGTTGAGCATTCAAGAGATGGTTGGATTAAAGCGCATCTTTTAAACCCAAAAAGATGGGACAACGGTGTTGATAAACCATTTAAAGATCTTTTAAGAATGCCAAATCTTTATATGACAGATGATGAAGCTGAGAAAATTACAGTAGCTCTTATTGGACAGGTTGCGGATTATATTCCTTTAGCGGGAGTTAAGAGATTAGACGCTAATGAGAAAATCGCTAATGAAGGAATGAAAGTTGTTAATAAGTACAACTGTGTTGGTTGTCACCAAGTTGATGGTGAGAGAGGCGACATTCTCAAAATGTATGATGATGTTAATGAAGCTCCGCCAAGACTTGTTGAAGAAGGGCACAGAGTTCAGTCAGATTGGTTCCATCACTTCCTAAAAGAAGTCTATCCTATTAGACCATGGCTTAGTGTTCGAATGCCATCTTTTGAACTATCAGATAAAGAGAGAAATAAAATTGTGGCCATGTTCCAACATAAAGCTGGAAAGAGGTCTTTTATTGATCATGATGAAGTTGTTAAATGGGAACCAGGTGAAAAAGCGGGTGCTAAAAAACTATTTAACTCTTTAGCATGTGCAAGTTGCCATACGTCTGGATTTAATAATGATGAGGCTTCTGCACCAAATCTTTATTTTGTTAAAAGAAGACTTCGTCCAACATGGGTTGAGAAGTGGTTAAAGAATCCTCAAGCCATCTATCCAGAAACTGTTATGCCTAACTTCTGGGAAGACGGAGAGTCGGTTGATACTGAAGTATTTGGTGGAGATCCTAAAAAACAAATTGAAGCACTAACGAAATATTTATACGAAATTGGAACGATGAATCTTCCTGATGGGAATACGAAATATTGGAGTAAGCCGTAATGAGTACAGCAACAATTAAACTACATGATGGTCCACTAGAATATCCTAACGATCCACAATTTGGAAAAGCTTCCCCAAGTAAAGTTGGGATGTGGTTGTTTCTAATGACCGATGCGATGTCTTTTTCTGGATTACTCCTCGCTTATGGCGTTCTTAGAGCTACCGCAAACGATTGGCCAAACCCAGTTCAGGCACTTGGTGGTGTTGGACTTTCTAGTACGATGACATTTTTATTAATCTGTTCTTCTGTTTCGATGGTTATGGCCATTGACGCTTGTAAGATGAGAAATAGAAAACATATGTTAAATTGGTTGGCCATTACCATTTTTGGTGGGGCAACTTTCTTAGGTTTACAGGTTTATGAATATAATCACCTAATGAATGACCTAGGTATGACATTCAATAGTTATGCTCATGGAAATGGTTTATTTTCATCAACGTTCTTTGCAATTACAGGCTTTCACGGCTTGCACGTTTTCACTGGTGTCATGTATTTATGTTACATGTTTAAGTTGGCCCTTGATGGTCGATTTGATAAAGGTGATTATCATCTCTTAGAAATGGCCGGATTGTTTTGGCACTTTGTTGACCTTGTGTGGATTCTTGTTTTCACATTTGTGTACTTACTATAATGATTCTAAGTAATATTTATAAAATACTTTTAATATCGTTTTTATCTCTGTCGACTTATGCATGTCCTGGATGTGCAGGGTCGATGGAAGATCCTAAGAATAATTATATTGTAGCTGCTCTATGTATTTTTGTTCTTTTAACTTATATTCCTTTTTATCTTATTTATCGTACGATTATTAAAAATCGTAACTTAAATAACTTCGATCACTCAAATGGAACAAGAAATTCATAATCCTGCTCGATCACGAGAATGGGTCCTGATCATATTAGTAAGTTCTTTAATAACTTTATTTTTATTTTGGTGGATTTATGCAAAAGAAGTTAGTTCCACTTATCCTGCTTGGGTTCTCTTTCTTCCTTATGTGAATGCTCTTTGTAACTCTCTTACAACTGTCTTTTTAATTTCAGGATATGTTGCAATCAAAAAGAATAATAAGTCTAAGCATATTAAATTAATGTTAAGTGCAGTTTTAACTTCAGCGGTCTTCTTAATTTCTTACCTTCTTTATCATCACTACCATGGGGATACTAAGTTTATAGCGACCGGCATAATACGACCTATATATTTCTTTATCCTCATTTCACATATTGCCCTGTCTATTGTTCAATTACCTGCTATTTTGGGAACACTCTATTTTGCGGCTAAAAGTAACTGGAAAGTGCACCGAAAAATTGCCAGATTCACTTTTCCCGTCTGGTTGTACGTTTCAGTGACTGGGGTCCTTATCTTCGTGTTTTTAAAGGTTTTTAATCACTGATTTAGATCATCTAAGCTATCGAAATAACTAATAAATTGACAAAAATTTGGGTCAATCTTACACTCAATTTATGGGTGTAATAGATTTAAATAAATATAAAGACAATATTGAACTCGATCGAGAGAAGTTTGTCTCTTGTGACCCTTACCCTTGTGTTATTCTCGATGACTTCTTAGATGAGGAAGCTGTTGCGGGAGTGGACAAAGAAATCTTAGAACTTTCAAATAAAAAGACGAGTGCCGCTGAAAAAGTGTTTCATCCGTTTATCCATATAAATGCAAAAGTGTGGGGAACTGTTAGAAAACAAGGCTTCACTAAAAAAATGGAAAATATTGTTAGCTCTCTTCAAACACCTTCTTTTCTAGAATACTTAGAAAACTTAACTGGCGTTCGAAACTTGATCGCAGACAAAGAATTAAAAACTGGTGGTTATGTTATCCATAAAGAAGGTGGTTGTGTAAATCTACATGTGGACCACCGAGCACATCCTTATGAGAAAACATGGTCACGAAAAGTGTTATTACTTTTATATTTCAATGAAAACTATCAGGATGAATATAATGGCCATCTAGAATTATGGGATCCGAAAGCTAAAGAACAAAAGCTAAAGGTCGCTCCACATTTTAATAGATGTGTTATTCAGACCATCGAGGATGGCTATGTTCACGGTCTTCCAGAAGTAATGAATTTTCCTGAGGGAGATTGTCGAAAGGCATTAGTGCTATGGTATTATGTCGACGAAGGAAAGGAAGTTCCTTTAGAAGTCACAAAATATTACTCACGACCACAGGACTCCCTTTTTAAAAAGTTTTTCATTCATGCTGAGAATTTCTTGCTTTATTTTCACTATGTTTATAAACGACTTTTTAATATGGATGACACGGCCTATATTAGATTTTTAGGTTTGTTTAAAAAATAGTGGGAAAAATATCAAATAAACAAATATATTTCATCTTTTTCTTTTTATCGATAATCGTATATTCACCAATTCTTTATAATATAAATAATTTAGGTATAAATGATTTTGATTATAACTTTTTTCAAATCAATGTTGCTTTAGAATCAATTTTTAAATTTAAGGAATTTCCTTTGTGGAACCCTTATGACCAAGGGGGAGTACCACTCTTAGGAACAAGCTTCTCGAGAGTTTTAAACCCCTTTATGGTTTTATACTTTATCTTTCCTGCCATTATAGCGTTAAAGTTTGAAATAATATTAATGGTCTTTCTAGGACAAATCGGAACCTATAAGTTCCTCAGTCATAAAGAGTTATCAAGAGCAGGGGCTTTTGTAGGCTCAACTCTCTTTGCCTTTAGTTCTTATTATTCATTAAATATTACACAGGGGCACCATGAGTTTATTCCCGCTTTGTTGGTCCCTTTTGTTTTTTATTTTAATGAAAAAAAAGGGTTAGAAAAAATCATTGGCATGTCACTTACTTTGACTTGGATGTTTTTTGGGGGCGCCGTTTATATTATTGTTATAACCATGACTTCTATTCTATTTATGACGATCTTAGGCAGTATAAAGAAAAGAAGTTGGAGAACTTTCATTGATTTGATTAAAGTTATCGTTCTTTTTGTAGGCCTGTCAGCGATTAAGCTTTTTCCATCAGTCGTTTATATGAGTAAGTATCCAAGAGTTATTCATGACTTTTCTGGTTGGAGTATTTCATCAATGATTCATTCCTTTGTTAATCCAGGGCAATGGATAACTCCTACTACAAATATGGAAGTATTTTACGAAAGAATTGCTGATCTTGTCGGCCTGTCCAATAGTACGAGTGTTTTGACAGGGATAGATCACGGCTGGGACGAGAACGGACTCTATCTAGGGGTTGGCTTCTTTATTATGCTCTTTATAGGGTTTGTAAAAAAAGTGCTAGATAATCCTCGAAGTATCTATCACTTTGTTTTTTGTATGAATTTCTTAATATGTTTTGGTGATAGACTTAGTTTTGGTCCTTGGAAGCTCATGAAGCTGTTTCCATTGTTTGAATCGATGAGGCATTCACAACGCTTTAGGGTCATCGTGCTATTTCTGAGTTGCTACTATATTGGATCATTAACTTCTTATTTATTTTTAAAGATGAAGTCGAGTAAGCTTGCTACGAACACATTAGTTTTCTTTTTATCTTTTAGTTTGCTGAGCGTTTTTTACGTGAGTCATTCTATTGTGAAGGATGCTTTTCCTTTTAAAGGCTTTTCAAAAATAGAGAGGAAGAAGCAACTCAGTTTTGTTGGTAAATGGCAAAAGAATGATAAGTATTATACGTTTAGTGAGGTCGGATTTTATCCCGCTTTTTTAGAAAATCATGGAATTGCCTATGATAAAGAAAACCAGACAGTACCTTTAGGAGTAAAAACGATTTTTCAGGAGAATTATGTCGGAGAAATTTCACCAGACTCAAGCACTATTGTAAAAGAAACAAATAACACAAAGATCATTAGGAATATTGCAGAGTCTACTTCTTTAAATCGAAATTATATGTTTGGTTGGACGTCTGATCATTGTCAATTGAATGAAAAAGTTAATAATTTAAATCTATATAATTGCCCAGAAGGTAAAGAGGTTAGCCTTCGTTATTGGCCAAAGAGCTTCACTGTTGGACTAATTATGTCAGTCCTTTCTCTTTTATTTATGGTTTTGATTTTCTTAAGGAAAAGATCTCAGTTAATTAAATAACTTTGTTTTGCTGTTCACCTATTTTGTGTTTATCTTTAAATTCTTCATCATATTCTTCATCACTAATGGTAATATTTTTTGCAAACTGTTTTTTAGAAACGAAGTAGCTAAGAACCATTTGATAGGTAAGATTTTCTAGCATCGTAATAGGATTCTTTGTGATAAGTCTGTAAAGGGTGGTGAATAAACGCCATGGTCTCATGATAAATTGCAATGTATAGAAATAGGACATCCCACCAATCACAAGCCATTGCAGTTGTTTGTGAGTGATATCTTGGCTGTAAGATTTCATCCCTCCAACTTTGTTGAAGATATTATTTGTAAGCCAAATCTCATAATCTTTTGAATTCTTATCAATTTTATTTTCTTTATGAAGTCTTTCATGAAGCTCAGATCCTGGATATGGAACAAAAGGAAAGCAGGCAACATCATGAATTCCAATAAAAGCTAGTTTAAACATATATGTAAAGTTTGCTCTCACTTGCTTCCAATCTTGATCAGGAAATCCAAAAATTAATGTTGCCTTAACTTTGAGGTCGCTATTAAGTGCCTGCTTCATTGAACGATTCATTTTATCAAGATCAACCCCTTTTTTAATCATCTTCAAAGTTTTGGAGCTTCTGCTTTCAGGTGCATAGTTCATTCGTTCTAGACCAGATTTACGTAGCCAGTCGAGTACATCTTTATCTAAAACTTCGCTTCTGGTTCCTGATGGAAGTCCCCATGTAACAGAGAGCTTTCTAGAGTAGAGCTCCTTGCAAAAGTCTATGACCCAATCTTTATTTACGATGACTGTGAGGTCACAAAAATCAAAATGTTCAATATTATATTTCTTGATATAAAACTCAACTTCATCAAGAACATCACTAGGTGATCGTGCGTACCAATTTGTTCCATACATTTTTAAGTTGGTGCAAAAGGTACATTGGTAGGGACAACCTCTTGAAGCAACAATTGGCATGACACGTCTATTGTAAGTTGATTGACCAAGACCTGCTCCTAGATAATTTTCTACAGGGATGTCACTCCAGTCAGGCCATGGGATCTGATCAACTTCTCTGATACGAGTATTGTTTCCGTTATGACGAATAATCTTGTTTGAGTCTCTCCAAATTAATCCAGGAACCTTTTCAAGTTTACGTTCACTTTCAAGTTGCTGTATGAGACGCCAAATTTTTTCTTCACCCTCGCCTTCGATTAGATAATCAAGTTCGGGAGTCGTTTTCATAATATAATGTGAATCAGCGGTAGCAGCTTCACCACCACAAACAACTGGTACGTTAGGAAAAACTTTTTTAATTTTTTCAATAAGAATTCTGCAAACAGGCCATTCATTGGAGAACATAATTGATAGACCAATCAGTTGGGTAGTTTTATTAGAGTTATATGCATATCATCCAGTTTGTTAACGTACTGATATCATACCATGTTTTAAGCGGATGGGCTTAGTGAGAGTGTAAGACACCACCATCTAGTGCTATAGACTGTCCTGTAATATAACCAGCTTTAGGAGAGGCAAGAAAAGTTGCCATGTCACCTAATTCGCTTGGCTCTGCAAGCCGGCCAGCAGGGACCATGGATTTGATTTTTTCTTCACTCAAGTTAAGGTTTTGAATTCTTTCAGTGTTGGTGTAGCCAGGAAGAAGTAAGTTTATGGTGATACCATTGGCCGCATACTCATTAGAAATACTTTTTGCCAATCCTTGAAGACCTGCCCTTAAACCATTTGAAGTCGTTAGTCCTTGTAGTGGCTCTTTTGCTGCAACAGAAGTAACAAATAAAATTCTTCCAAAGTTTTGTTCTTTCATAAGAGGCAATGCAATATGTAGACTTTCAACAGCACTAAGCCACAAACTTTGAAAATCAGTATTCCACTGTTCAATTGTTACATCTAAGAAGTCATTTTTTTGTGGGCCACCTGTATTAATAATAATTATATCGAGACCACCGAGTTCTGTGATGGCCTTTTCGGTCGCTGAAATACCACGCCCTGGCTCTGATAGATCGGCAACCACATAAGTTTTAGCACCAATTTCTTTTGCTGTTTTTTCAACTTTATCTTTTGTTCTTCCGTTGATGCAAACATCAACACCTTCACCAATTAAACTTTTAGCAACGGCCTTTCCAATTCCTTGGCTTGATCCAAAAACAAGAGCTTTTTTACCTTTTAAATTTAAATCCATAATTTATTTCCAAGTTCGGCCATTTACAGTTTGGCATTTTTTACAGGTTGTATGTTCAGATTCATAGTATCTATCGAAGACAGCTCCAAATTGAGTTTCAATATTTTCTAGATGAAAGAACTCTTCATAAAGCTTATTACCACAAGATTGGCAGTACCACTGTAGGCCATCTTTTTCATCTGCTTCTCTTGTTTTTTCAACAACAAGTCCGACTGAGTTAGCAGGCCTTTGTGGTGAGTGAGGAGTTTTAGCAGGAAGCATGAAAACTTCACCTTCATTAATGTTAACGTCTTCAAAGTTTCCACTTTGATTTATTATCTTTAGGGTAATATTTCCTTCAAGTTGATAGAAGAACTCATCTGTTTGATTCACATGAAAATCAGTTCGTGCATTTGGGCCGCCAACAACCATCACAATAAAAGTAGAGTCTTTAAAAACACATTTATTTCCAACAGGTGGCTTTAACAGTTCCCTATTATCGTCTATCCATTTTTTAAAATTAAAAGGTTGTAACATTCCCATAATATTTCCTAATTAATAGTAGCAATACACTTTAGTTCAATTCCTATTGGGGTAGGTAAACAATTTATTTCAACAGTTGTTCTACATGGAAGATTATCTTTAAAATACTCAGCATAGATTTTATTATAAATTTTAAAATCATCTTTCATATTAGTTAAAAATACAGTGACATCAATAAGATTTTCCCAACTTGAGCCGGAAGCCTCTAATATCAAACGTACATTTTTAAAAACACTGTGGCACTGGGTCTCAATGTCATAGCTTTCAATAGTTCCGTCACTGGCCAGAGTAACACCTGGAATTTCTTTCTTCCCTTTCTCTCTAGGCCCAACACCGGATAAGAATAAGAGATCTCCTACTTTTCTAGCATGTGGATATAGTCCAACAGGTTCAGGTGCTTGTTCAGAATTATGAATACTCATATTTACCTCTAGTTATACTTGATACAAACATTCTTAGTTTCTGTGAAGAAGTTGAAAGCGTTAAATCCACCTTCTCTTCCAACTCCAGAGTTCTTCATTCCTCCAAATGGAGTTCTTAGATCTCTTAACATCCAAGTGTTAATCCAGACAATACCTGCATCAATCTTGCCTGCAACTCTGTGAGCTTTATTTATATCTTTCGTCCAAATACTTGAACTAAGTCCATATTCAGTTGAGTTTGCCCACGTTATAACTTGTTCTTCATCTTTAAAGGGAGTGATTGTTACTACAGGACCAAAGATTTCTTCTTGGTTAACTCTGCAATAAGGATCAAGGCTTTCAATTATGGTTGGTTTAATAAAGTAACCATTTTCATTTTCACCTTGTGGTTTATAGGCCTCACCGCCACATAGTATTTTTCCGCCTTCTTCTTTAGCGAGCTCTATAAAACTTAAGATTTTTTTAAAGTGTTCTTTGCTTACTATTGCCCCTTGTCTCGTTTTAGCATCAAGGGGATTTCCTGGAGTAAGTTTGGAAGCTTTTTCTACAAGATCCTTTTTAAATTTTTCGTATAATGACTCATGAACAAATAATCGACTACCGCAAAGACAAATTTGTCCTTGGTTAGCAAATGAAGCTAGCCCTGCATGCTTTAGAGCTTGATCATAATCACAATCGTCAAAAATAATATTTGGATTCTTACCACCCATTTCTAAACTTACTTTTTTAAAATGAGGAGCGGCTAATTGATTGAGTATTTTTCCGGTTGCTGTGCTGCCAGTGAAACTGACGGCCTTAACTCTTTTGTCGTTCACAAGTGTTTCACCAATCCTTGCACCTTCTCCGTGTAAGATATTGATGACTCCATTTGGGAGTCCTGCTTCTTGAAAAATTTCTGATAGCATGAAGGCGGTCATAGGTGTTACTTCACTAGGTTTTGCTATGACAGTATTACCTACAACTAAGGCTGGAGCGATTTTCCAAGTGAGTAGATAAAGAGGAAGATTCCATGGAGATATGCAGACTACAGCACCAAGTGGTTCTTTGAGTGTATAGTTAAGAGCAAAGTCATCCATTGGATAAGCATTTTGATTATATTGAGTGACGGCATCACAAAAATATTCAAAGTTTTGTGAGGCCCTTGGGATATCAACACTGCTGGCGACACTTAAAGGTTTTCCGTTGTCGATTGATTCTGCTTTTGCAAGTTCAGCTTCTTTTTCTTTTATAAGTGAAGCAACTTTTCTAATAACACGAATTCTTTCATGTAGAGGAGTAGCTTTCCACGATGGAAATGCACGATGGGCACTTTCAATTGCTTTCATTGCGTCTTCAGAATTACTATTAGCAATTTTTGAATAAACCTTTCCCGTGGCAGGATTTTCATTTTCTAAAAATGAACCATCACTAGGTTTACAAAATTCACCATTAATATAATTTAAGATTTCTTTCATTTGTTCTCCATAAGCACTGCCCTAACAGGAGAGGCATCAGCATTTTTTAACTTAAGAGGAAAAGCACTTAAAGTATAATTTCCTTCTTCTATATCTGTTAAAACAATTCCTTCAAGTATGGCCATGTCTGAATGATATATTTCTGTATGTGACTCTAACCCTTTACTGTCCGATGGATCAACACTTGGTGTATCAATTCCAACTAGTACTACATTTTTACTTTTTAAAAACTTAATCAATTCTGGAGAGAGAGAATTAAAATCATCACTCCAGCTATTTGGATTGGGATAAGAGTTTGTTTTAAAGAGAACTCTTGGAGAAGATATCTCTTGGGAGAAATCTTCAGGATAAATTCTTTTTTTCTTATCTAAAGAAACTTCTATAACTTGGCAGTCTCCAAAGTATAAAGAAAGATCTCTTTCGTGAATACCAACACCGTCTTTATGATAGTGATTAGGTGCATCAGTATGGGCACCAAGGTGAACAGTTCCGTGAATTTCACCTAGCTTTAAGTGATGACCTTGTGAAAAATCCATGTTTGTTTTCATAGAATAGGGGGTATCGCCTGGAAACACTGCAGTACTTTCAGAAATGACAGGAGATATATCATGAATAATGAGACTTTTTTGATTCATAGAGCCTTCCCTAGTCAATAAAAGAACAATGTTTTAAGATCTCTTTCGCACTATCATTCCTAAGAAAAAGGTGACTGTCAAAGAGGATTAATATGACTGAAACTGATATCAAAATGTTGGCCATGAGGCTTTATGACGCTCGTAAAAATGCTACCGGTATCGAGCAAATTTCCCATGAATTTAAAGAGATGACTCAGTTAGATGCTTACAAGCTTCAATGGCTTGGAATCGATATGAGAGTTGCAGATGGTGAGAAAGTTATTGGCCTAAAGATGGGCTTAACTTCTGAGGCCAAGAGAAAACAAATGGATCTTGATAGTCCTCTCTATGGTGTACTCACAGATAAAATGCAAGTTGCTAATAATGGCGAGTATTCTATGGAAGGTCAGATTCATCCAAAGATTGAACCTGAGGTTGCTTTTCTTATAGGTAAAGATCTAAATGGTACGCCTTCAAGAGAAGAAATTTTAGATGCAGTGGAAGCAGTCTATCTATGTATGGAAATTTTAGATTCACGCTACAAGCAATTTAAATATTTTTCTATGGAAGATGTTATTAGTGATAACTCTTCATCAAGTCAGTTCATTTTAGGTGAACCGATTAATGATTTTAAAAATATAAATCTAGCTCAGCTGAAAATGAAAATGAGTATTAATGGAACAATTGCCCAAGAGGGAATGACTGATGCTATTTCTGGAGATCCTGTTATTTCTTTAGTACAGCAGTATGAATTATTAGCAAAAACGGGAAAGACTCTTCCAGCAGGTTCCATTGTCTTAGCTGGAGCAGCGACACCTGCTGTTGCGCTTGAGCCAGGAATGGAAATTTCTTTAGAGGTAGAGTCGCTAGGAAGTGTAGCAGTAAAAGTAAATAAATAATTTAAGAGGAAAAAGATATGTTTGAGCAAAATAAGAATTCAATAGAGGCCGCAAAAAGTTTTGATACTAATTGTCCTTTAAATAAATTTAGAGATGAGTTTGAATTTCCTGAAGTACCAGAAGAATGTCAGGAAAAAGATGTTCTTTACTTTGCAGGTCATTCACTAGGTCTTATGCCTAAAAGAGTAAGAACAGTTATGGCCGATGAGCTTGATGCTTGGGGAAAGTATGGTGTTGAAGGACATTTCATGGGAAAAAAACCATGGCTTCCTTATCATGAAAATATAACAGAAAGTTTCAGTCGCTTGGTTGGCGGGAAAACCACAGAAGTTGTTGCAATGAATTCGCTCACGGTAAATCTTCATTTAATGCTGACAAGTTTCTATCGCCCAACAAAGAATAAATATAAAATTCTTATTGAGAATAATACTTTTCCTTCTGATCAATATGCTGTTGATTCACAGGCACGCTTTCATGGGTATAACCCTGAAGAAGCAGTTGTTGAATTGAAACCTCGCGAAGGGGAAATGACAGTAAGACAAGAAGACCTTCTTGCTCAAATTGATGAACTAGGGGACGAACTTGCATTAGTAATGCTTGGAAATTGTAATTACTTAAGTGGTCAATGTTTTGATATGGAGGCCATTACAAATAAAGGTCATGAGCATGGGGCGATGGTTGGATTTAATCTAGCTCATGGTGCTGGAAACCTTTTACTTGATCTTCATAAGTGGAATGTCGATTTTGCTGTTTGGTGCTCATACAAATATTTAAATAGTGGTCCTGGTGGAATGGCAGGAGCTTTTGTTCATGAAAAACATCACAACGATCCAACAATTCCTCGTTATGAGGGATGGTGGGGAAATAACAAAAGTAACCGTTTTGAAATGAAAAGACGATTTGATCCCATAGCTTCAGTTGAAGCTTGGCAACTTTCTAATCCTCCAATTTTTCAATTAGCAAGTTTAAGAGCTTCAATGGAAATTTTTGATGAAGCCACCATGCCGGCGATTAGAAAAAAAGGTGATCATTTAACTTCATACTTGGAATGGTTACTGACAGAAAACTGTGGAAGCTTTGTTAAAGTTCAAACGCCAGCATTTAGAGAAGATAAACAAGTGAGGGGTTCAATGTTATCCATCAAGATGACGAAAGACCCAAAACAACTAGTTGAGTCTTTTAAAAATAAAGGTGTAATTTGTGATTTTAGAGAACCAGATATTCTAAGAATCTCTCCTGCTCCTTTATATAATTCATACGAGGATGTTTATCGTTTAGTTCAAATTATTAAAGAGTTCTCTTAAACTTGGATAAAAAAATGGAAAAAATAATCATATCAGGAGCAGGGTTAGTAGGGTCATTACTCGCAGTAACACTTTGTAAAAAAGGCTTTGATGTTGAAGTCCACGAAAAGCGCTCTGATATGAGACTTGATAAAGAAGACTCGGGAAGATCAATCAATCTCGTCGTCACTTCAAGAGGTTTAAATGCTGTTAGTAGAGTAGGTCTTTTAGAAGATGTCTTGGCCATCACGATTCCTGTCACTGGCAGAATGATGCATTCAAAAGAAGGGGAGCTCACTTACCAAGCCTACGGTCGTGATGATTCAGAATGTAATTACTCTATAAGTAGATCTCAATTAAATAAGCTTTTAATGACTAAGGCCGAAGAGGCTGGAGCAAAAATTATTTTTGAATCTGAGCTTATGGATGTGGATATTGAAAATAATACTGCAAAGTTTTCTACTGGAGAAGTCGGCTTCACTCGTATTTTTGGAACTGATGGTGCTGCTTCACCTACACGAAGAAAGTTAATTGAATTAACCAATGCTTCAGAATCAGTTGATATGCTTGAGAGTGACTATAAAGAACTTTTTATGCCTGCAAAAAATGGTGAATATGCCATTGAAAAGAATGCCCTTCATATTTGGCCGCGAGGTCATCATATGTTTATGGCCCTTCCAAATCTTGATGGAAGTTTTACCATGACTCTCTATATGGATCAAAAAGATTTCTCTAAACTTAAAACCCCAGAAGATGTTTTAGGATTCTTTAAAGAAGAGTATGGCGATTCAGTTGAGCTCATGCCAGGCTTTGAAAAAGAGTTTTTTGAAAACCCTCAAGGACGTTTAGGAACAGTCAGACTTTCTAAATGGTATTATCAAGACAAGATTGTTCTTTTAGGAGACGCTGCCCATGCAATTGTCCCTTTTTTCGGACAGGGAATGAATTGTGGATTTGAAGATTGTTTCTACTTAGATACGCTTCTTGAGGAATATGGAAATAGTTGGGGTGAAGCTTTTAAGGCCTATGATCACCTACAAAGACCAAACGGTCACGCCATTGCCGATATGGCACTGGAGAACTTTATTGAAATGCGAGATAAGGTAGGGCAACAAGATTTTCTCTTTCGTAAAAAAGTTGAATCAGAATTAGAAAAACAAATGTGTGATACTTATCGTGCGAGATACGGCATGGTCACTTATACTTTAATTCCTTATCAATATGTTCAAGAAGTAGGGCTTATACAACAAAGTATTTTAGAAGAAATCTGCCAAGGTAAAAATAATCTATCTGATATTGATTGGGACTTCGCCCATGAACTTGTTAAAAAGAAATATATTCCTTTTATGGAAAGTCGCAACCTTACTATCGAAAGATATAAAGCATCCGTTTAATTTTTTGTCCTAGATTCAAAATGAAAATGTAAATCTTTTCTCAGTTCTTCCGGTAACTCAGGTAAAAGGTTTCGTGGAAGAATAAAAGTCGATAAGTTGAAGAGGTCTTCGTAAACTCGATTATTATCAGCGGCCATTTTCAAATAGTGGTGGCCTGAACTTCCGCCTGTTCCGATTTTTGTGCCGAGTAGGCGATGGGCCATGAGAGCATGACGATATCTCCAAGTTGTAAAATTCTCATCAATATCAATTAAGCTATTTAGGAAAAGATAAGGAAGGTGAAGAAGAGGTTCATTTCTAAAGAGCAAGATAAAGAGAGCGTTGAGAGTTGCCTTTTGAGAAAGCTTTCTCTTTCCTTTATTCACTTGTTCTTGATGGCTCTTTTCATCTAATAAACTCTCAAATGTTTTCTTCGTTGATTCAAGATTATTTAGCTGAGCTTCTTTTTGGATATCATTTAATGTTGCAAGGTTATCCTTAATGATACTTTCATCACTATCCATCATTTTTTGAACTGCTTCTTGATATTCTGTCCAAAAATCAAAATTGCCTTGCTTAGCAAATGGCATTCTCTCTAGCCAGTCTTGAATTAAATCTAAGACTGACTTCTCTTTTTCAATATTTAAAATACGATTCTTATCTTCTTCATTTAATCGACCAAGAAAATACTCACGATCTACTTGCTTACGATTATGTGTTCTTAATCCCATGAGAACTTCAACTTCTCGAAACTGAACACTTTGAAAACCACTGGCCGGAACAAGTAGATCTCTAAATTCAAGAAAGTCCATTGGAGTCATTGATTCCATGACTGTTAGTTGATCAAGTAAAAGAGATTGAATTTTCTTTATGCGATCAAGCCTCGCCACAATCGTGGCCAATTTTCCATCTTCTAGTTTTGGCTCACTTAAAAAAGAGCTGATGCTTTTGAACTCATGTAAAATTTGCTTAAACCATAGCTCGTATACTTGATGCACAATAATAAAGAGAGTCTCATCGTGGGACTCATTTCCATAGATCGCACTTTTAGGATTTTGAGAATCTAAAAGCTTATTTAATTCTAAGTAGTCACCGTAATAGGTTGGCTCTTTTGGTCTAGTCATTGTCTATTTACCTTTGCTCTCTTTTTATTGCCGAACATCATCCATCTGTGTATAAGGAAACCCAATCAAAAACGTACTAAAAATGAATAGCAGAACTCTTTGCCTTTTAACAATAATTATTACCTATGCACTTTTAGTGTTAGGCGGAGCTGTTCATAACACGAACTCGTCTTTGGCATGTCCTGACTGGCCTCTATGCTACGGTAAACTGGTTCCTGAGCTTAAAGACGGCGTCAAATATATGATTTCTCACCGAGTCATTGCTTCCCTTGTAGGTCTATTTACTATCGTACTTTCTTTTATGGCCTATAGAAAAAGAAATGAAAGTTATCAAGATCAGAAAATTTACAGTTATTCCTTATTTGCTTTGTTTTTAGTAATTGCTCAAGGACTCATGGGGGCCATTACCGTTACTTATAAATTACCAACGATTGTTTCAACGGCTCACCTGTTAACATCTTTGATTTTCTTTTCAATGCTTGTTTATATTCATCATCTTTATCAAGTTGGAACTTCCGTTCAGACAAGTGTAGATCCCGAAATAAATCTAAAGAGTTTTGCTAGATTAAGAGATCTTATTTTCATAACTTTTATTACAATTTTTTTCCAAATTTTAATTGGTGGTCTTGTTCGCCATAGTGGAGCAGGACTGTCTTGTGGAGCTGGTCTAGAGCAATCATTTCTTTGTTTGGACCCTGTTACTAAGACCTATACGTTGTTTCCTTACATGGATCAAAGTGCTTTAAATATGTTTCATCGAGGTTTTGCAGCGGTTACTCTCGTCATGGTTGTCTTGACGAGCTTTCTTTCTTTTAACTTTCTGAAACTCAAACATAAAAGTGCTCTCATTCTTCCAGTCCTACTTTTTATTTTTACAATTCTTCAAATCAAGCTTGGTACACTGACTATTGCCAC
Source organism: Bacteriovoracaceae bacterium (assembly GCA_028378565.1). Classification (GTDB taxonomy): domain Bacteria; phylum Bdellovibrionota; class Bacteriovoracia; order Bacteriovoracales; family Bacteriovoracaceae; genus JAAEST01. The sequence goes on along the minus strand of JAONMX010000004.1, from coordinate 34,866 downwards.
AAGCCTTGGAACTGTTCCCACAACTCTACACTTAGCTGTTGCTATTTTCTGTCTCACAATTTGTTGGAAGTTATTCTTAGTGTGGAAAACCTTAGAAAATATATATTCACCAACACCCATCCACAGTTTTCTTTCCGATCTTGCTGATCTAGCAAAACCAAAACTAAGTGGCTTGGTGATGGTTACTGTCTTTGTAGGAATTATACTTGCACCTGGAAGTATTAACGTATTTAAGGCCATGCTCCTGCTCTTTTTAATTTTCTTAGTTGTCATGGGAGCAGCGACTCTTAATTGCTATATTGAAAGGGACGTCGATAAGTTAATGGAGAGAACAAAGAATAGAACTCTTGCCACTGGTCGGATGAGTAATGCTCTCGCTCTTTCAATTGGTATCGGACTTTTAGTCGTTTCACTTCCAGCAATTGCTTATTTTATAAACCTTGTGACGGCCATACTCGCTGCTGTAGCGGCTTTTATGTATTTACTGGCCTATACTCCAATGAAAAGAAAGAGTGAGTGGGCAGTTTATGTTGGGGCAATTCCGGGTGCCATTCCTCCAGTGATGGGATGGACTGGGGTAACCGGGCAAATGGATACAATGGCATGGGCACTTTTTTGGATCTTATTCGTTTGGCAGCTTCCTCATTTTTTAGCAATCAGTATTGTTCATGCAAAAGATTATGATGCAGCAGATATAAAAGTTTACCCTAATGTGCAGGGAATTCCTGTCACCAAAAGAAATATTGTTTTGTTTACTTTGATTTTATTCATTGTCTCAGTAACACCTTTTTATTTCGCCGGAGCTTCAAAAGCTTATTACTACAGTGCTGTTGTTCTTAGTGGCGTCTTTTTTCTCTATTCTTTAGCAGGGTATTTTGTGCAGGAAGGCGAGAGTGCATTAAAAATTTGGGCACGAAGATATTTCCTAGGAAGTGTTTTTTATTTACCGCTTTTGCTGTGTGCCATGATGTTTCTTAATTGAGCGTTTAAAAATGCTCAGTGAACATTAACGTTTAGATAGTAAATTTAGGAATTTATGAGTAAAATATCCTAAATTTCATTTTATATATTAATAACTTCATCAGATTAATGAAGGGTGAGAAATTATGTTGAGTACAATTTTGTTATCTCCTACAGTTACGACAGCGGCCCAAAAGGCAACTGAGAAAATGGGCTTCTTTGAAATGATCGCTCCTCCAGAGGATATTTCCGTTCACGGACATAAGATCGATTGGTTGTTTAATTATACAACTTCAATGAACGTTTTCTTTTTTGTTCTCGTTTGTCTTGGTCTTTTTGGATTCAGTTTTCTTTATCATAGAAAGCGTCACCCAAAAGCTCTTTACACCTATGGAAACACTAAGTCACAAATTGCAGTTGCTACTGGAATTGGTATTGCGGTTTTCTTTGGTATTGACTTAAACATTACGAGAATTTCTAACAACGACTACGTTGAAGTTTTCACTAATTGGCCAAAGGCTGATGAGGACGTTGTAAAAGTAGAAGTTATGGCTCAGCAGTGGGCATGGAACTTTCGTTATGCTGGAAAAGACGGACTCTTTAATACTGAAGATGATGTAACAACTCTAAACGATCTAAGAGTTCCTGCTGGAAAGAAAGTTGTTTTTCAAATGATTTCAAAAGATGTGATTCACTCACTTTATTTTCCAAATGCTAGAAGAAAAGTAGATGCAATTCCTGGTCGTATGACTCGTATGTGGTACGAACTAACGAAGCCAGGTGTTTACGATATCGCTTGTGCTGAGATGTGTGGAACTTACCATTACAGAATGGCAGCTAAGCTTACGGTCTATTCACAAGAAGATTATGATAATTGGGTAAATCAATCTCAAACAATTGCAATGCAAACGAATGATCCAGAAAGAGCGGAAGCCTTCTGGGGTTGGCCTTGGCAATAATATTAACGAAAAGTTTTAAATAATATATAGGAGCTATGAGCAATGGCATTTTACGAACAGCATATTCATCCGAAGCCAACAAACTTCCTTTCTAAGTACATCATTTCTTATGACCATAAGGTGATTGGAAAGCAATTTCTATGGTACGGAATCTTTTTTCTTTTTGTAGGTGGCTTGATGGCCCTTATGATTAGATGGACTCTTGCTTACCCTGGTGAAGCATTCCCAATTATTGGGCACTTTCTTTTTCCAGAGTCTGGAGGAGCGGTTCCACCTGATACTTACGCCATGTTATTTACAATGCACGGAACGATCATGATTTTCTATGCCATCACTCCGATTTTAATTGGAGCTTTTGGTAACTTTTGTATTCCACTTATGATTGGTGCAAGAGATATGGCCTTCCCTCTTCTTAATATGCTCTCTTTTCACGTGGCAGTTCTTTCTGGTGTTGTCCTAATGGGATCATTATTTACACCTCTTGGAGCGGCTGCAGGTGGATGGACTTCATATCCAACACTTTCGACTCTTATTGGTTCTCCCGGAGTAGGACAAACTCTTTGGTCTCTTGCCATTTTTATTGTTGGTATAAGTTCAACAATGGGTGCAGTTAACTACATCACAACGATTATTACATTAAGAGCTCCAGGTATGGGATATTTTGATATGCCTTTAACAATTTGGGGACTAGGTTTGACTGCTGTTTTAAACGCAATCTTCTTACCAGTTCTTGGTGCCGGTGTTCTTCTTCTTATTTTTGATAGAGTTTTTGGAACAACTTTCTTCCTTGCAGGAGCAGCAGCTACTAGTGGGACCGGTGATCCAGTTCTCTTCCAACATGTTTTTTGGATCTTTGGTCACCCGGAAGTTTATATTTTAATTCTTCCAGCTTGGGGGATTGTATCTGACCTTCTTTCATTCTTTGCAAGAAAGCCAGCGTTTGGAGCGAAAGCAACTGCTCTTTCAATGACAACAATTACAATTCTTTCAACTCTTGTTTATGGTCACCATATGTTTACGACTCAAATGAGTCCGCTACTAACTCAAACATTTATGACCCTTACGATGACGATTTCTATTCCATCGGCCATCTTCTTTGCGAACTGGCTTGGAACGATTTGGAAGGGATCAATTAGATTCACTTCTCCAATGTTATTTTCATTGGGAGTTGTTTTTGTTTTCGGTCTTGGTGGTTTGACTGGTCTTTATTTAGGAACAGTTACTACTGACCTTTATTTACACGATACATACTTTGTTGTTGGTCACTTTCATTACACAATGGCCGCTTCAGTTCTACTCGGTGGATTTGCTGCAATCTATTTTTGGATGCCAAAAATGTTTGGAACAATTATGAACGAGTTTTGGGCAAAAATTCACTTTTGGATCACAATGGTTGGTCTCAATATTGTGTTTATGGGAATGCTTCTTATTGGATATGCAGGAATGCATAGAAGAATCTTCAACCCATTTGTTTATGACTTCACTCAAAAGCTGATTCCTCTCAATGAGATGACAACTTGGGGTGCCATCATCATGGGATTTGCTCAACTTATTTTTGTTGTAAATTTTGTCCATGCAGTTTTCTTTAAGAAAGAAAAAGCTTCAGACAACCCTTGGGAAGTTGGAACACTTGAGTGGACCATGCCTTCGCCAGCTCCACATTATAACTTTGATAAAATACCAGTTGTTAAATGTGGACCACATGAATTTGGTAATCCTAACCTAACCGGTGATAGAGATTTCCAATATCAAACAGAGGAACTTGCTTAAATATGTCACAAGCTATGACTGAAAATATTCAAACGGTTCAATCGTCGCAAACAGTCGATTACACTGACCAAAAAAGAGTTGTGAACTCTATTGCTATGATAATGATCTTGGTTTCGTTATCAATGTTGTTCGCAACTTTGTTTCTTGGTTATACCGTTTATAGAGTTTCAGCTGACACTTGGCCTCCTTTTGGTTTTGAGACTATCTCTCTAACGATACCTGGAATAAGTACTCTTTTAGTTCTTTTAAGTAGCTTCTTTTTAGTGCTTTTTAAGAGTTCATGGTTACAAGAAAAGAAGTCGTCGAAGTACTTTTACTTTACGGCTTTAGCATTTGGTTTTGGTTTTCTATTAAGTCAATTCCAACTATGGGCCAGTCTTAAGGCTTCAGGTATACTTGCTGGTTCAAGTGTTTTTGCTTCAATGGTTTACGCATTTACTTGGATTCATGCGGCCCACATGGTGGTCGGAATCCTAGCGTTACTTTGGATTAGTACAAGCTTAAAAGGATTCTCAGAAGAGCAGTTAACTAAGATGATTAATGTTGAAAAGTTTTGGCATTTCTTAGGTGTGATCTGGGTAATTATATTTTTTGGAATTTTTGTTTTTTAATATGACGAGGAATAATATGAAAAACTTGTTGAAAGTTATGAGTCTTCTAACAATCACTTTAATGCTTACTTCGTGTGAGGATAAGGCATTTCGTGAGGGAAAAATTGTAGCTGGTGGACAGTATGTTTCTGCTGATACTTTAAATAAAGGTAAGCAAATTTATGCTGAATACTGCATGGCCTGTCACGGAGTTGATGGAGATGGTAAAGGTGTGGCCCACAAAGGTTTAGAAGTTCCACCTAGGAATTTTAAATTAGGAATCATTAAGTTTGGTGATGTTGTTTCAGGGGACCTACCTCATGATGAATCAATTTATAAATCTTTAAAGCACGGACTAAAAGGTTCAGCCATGCTTGAGTGGGATTTAAAGCCAGGTCAAATGAATGCTGTTTGGCAGTACATAAAAACATTTGCTCCTGATGTTTGGATAGGAAAAGATAAAGAGCTTGGGGAAAAAATCGTTCCAACAAAAGATCCATTTGGACTTGCTCGTAAATCAGCTGCAATCAATATTGGTAAAGCTGTATATCACGTCTCTGCAAATTGTCAGTCATGCCACAGAGGGTATGTAACTGGTGAAGAGTTCAATCAGATGAGTATGAAGTTAACTGGTGAGTCAGCTGAAATTGACGAAGAATTTTATAAAATTAAAACTCAAGAGTCTGACCATGGTTATTTAACTGTTCCACCTGACTTCACTTGGCATGAAATTAAAAGTGCTCAAACAGTTGAGGAACTTTACTTAAGATTAGCCGCTGGTGTTGGTGGAACTTCAATGCCTGCTTGGAAAGGTACTATTGAAGATGAAGAAATTTGGGCCGTAGCTCATTATGTTCGATCTCTAATGGACTTAAAAAATACTCCAAAAAGAAAAGAGCTTATGGATAGACTAGGGCAGTAATGGATAATAGTGTAACTGGCTACATTCGTACTGAAAGTTTTTTAGAACGACTTGTTCGATCAAAGTTATTTTGGTCTATCTTTGTTCTACTGGCTTTTTCGTATCCAATTTATAGATCAGTTAATCGTACACTACCTGCACCTCTACCGAGCTATTATAAAGTTCCTGATTTTAGCCTTAAGAATGAATCCAATAAGGCCTTCGGAACTGCTGATTTAAAGGGCAAATTTTATATTGCAAGCTTTGCATTTACGACTTGTCCTACCACTTGCCCTCGACTGATGGAGAAGCTTAAGATTGTTCAAAAAAGAGTGAAAGGTATTGGAACTAAAATTGCGATTTTAACTTTCACTGTCGATCCTGAGTACGATACTCCAGAGGTTCTTAAGAAACATGCACATAGGTTGAAAGCGAATCCATATGTGTGGAGTTTTTTAACAGGAAGTGAGAAAGATCTTAGGGCCCTCATTGTGGATGGATACAAAGTGCCAATGGGAAAAAGAGAAGAAATAAAAGGTGTTGTTGATACATCTGAAGTAACTCTCTTTGATATTGCTCATACTGAAAAATTAGTTTTAGTTGATGATAACTCAAACGTAAGAGGTTATTACTCAATTGATGATGATGGAATAAACCAACTAATGATCGATGTAGGATTATTAGTTAATAGAAAATACAATTAGGAGTTTTTATGTCTGCAGAAGGACACGCGGGTTATCATAGCCACTGGAAAAAATATCTTTATGTTTTTATACTTTTAACAGTATTAACGGTTGCTGAAGTTATCGCTGCTGAATCTAATTGGGCTTACACGCTTAAGGCCGTTTCCTTATCTGTTATGGCCATTGGTAAAGCTGTTGCAGTTGCTTACTGGTATATGCACCTAGATGAAGATACAGCTTGGATGAAGTTTATTGCAGCGGTTCCAATTAGTGCTGCTATTTACGCATGTGTTGTAATCCTAGAAGGTTTATATAGATAATCGGAGAGTTTTATATGAATGAAACAAATACAGAATCAATTGTTACTAAAGATGTTCAGGTTGTTAACAACTCTCAACCGAATTACCCGACATGGGGATTACTTATTTTCTTAATTGGATTTTTTGTAGTCTTAAAAATGTTTATCTATATCAAAGACCCTAAGAGAGACGGAAAATAAAGAGAATAAAAAAAGCCCTTCATCGAAGGGCTTTTTTAATAATCAATTGAAGATAATTCTATCTTTCAAAAACTACTGAAATCATTTTATCACCTATTTGTATTTTTTCTAAGAGGTCTAATCCTTCCACTACTTGACCAAACACTGTGTATTTACCATCGAGACTTGGAAGGGTTGTTAGCGCAATATAAAATTGACTGTCTGCAGAGTTAGGATCTTCTGATCTTGCCATGGCAACAGTTCCTTTAACATGCTGAACATTATTAAATTCAGCTTTTAATTTTACTCCTGAACCTCCCATTCCAGTTCCTAGAGGGTCTCCTCCTTGAACAACAAAGTTTGGAACAACTCTATGAAACTTTAATCCATCGTAAAAACCTTCATTCGTTAATTGAATAAAACGAGTAACAGTTCCAGTGGCCTTCATAGGGTAAAACTTAAAAACGATATTTCCATGAGCTGTTTTAATGACAACCCTTGCCTTTGAGAGACCATTCTTATCTATTTGAAGGTCTTTAGCTTGTATCAAAGATGATGATTCACTATCCTCAACACTTTTGTTTTCATCTTTTTTTGAACATGAACCAAAAAGTAAAAAACATGCAATAAATAGGATTATTTTAGGGTTAAGAAAATTCATTTATTGACCTTTGTTATTAAGTGATTTGGATGTAATTACAATATGTTAATTGCAATTACAGTCCACTGCAAGAATGAGCCAAAACTTCTATAAAAAAAATCTCACTTTTTTTTACATTTAGCCTTTTTATTCGTTGACAACGGAACCGAAAACTACTAAATTACCCCTCACCTTTGAACAACAAATCAAAAGTTACGAACCATTTAATGGGGGTGTAGCTCAGTTGGGAGAGCACCTGCTTTGCACGCAGGGGGTCGCAGGTTCAACTCCTGTCATCTCCACCATCTTTGCCGCCTAGGCTTAGTAACGTACTGTTTGGTGAGATTGTTCTTGGTAGCTCTTTAAAATTTGAATAGATGTAAAT
>JAONMX010000004.1:0-25000 GCA_028378565.1 Bacteriovoracaceae bacterium | reverse complement strand
AGAGGGTGAAAGTCCCGTATTCGAAACTGGTGGAACTGGACGGGTATCCTGAGTAGGACGGGACACGTGAAATCTTGTCTGAATCTGGGGGGACCACCCTCCAAGCCTAAATACTACTTACTGACCGATAGTGAACTAGTACCGTGAGGGAAAGATGAAAAGAACCCCGATAAGGGGAGTGAAATAGAATTTGAAACCGCACACTTACAAACAGTGGAAGGGCTATTGTAAAGCCTGACTGCGTACCTTTTGCATTATGAGTCGCCGAGTTACGATGTGTAGCAAGGTTAAGCCGTTGAAGGTGTAGCCGTAGGGAAACCGAGTCTTAATAGGGCGAATAGTTGCATGTCGTAGACCCGAAACGGGATGAGCTAACCATGAGCAGGTTGAAGCGGGGGTAAAACCTCGTGGAGGACCGAACCCATTCAGGTTGAAAACTGTTGGGATGACTTGTGGTTAGGGGTGAAAGGCCAATCAAATTCCGTGATAGCTGGTTCTCTCCGAAATGCATTTAGGTGCAGCGTCTAGTGAATACCATCGGGGGTATAGCACTGAATTGGCTAGGGGGCTTACCAGCTTACCAAACCATATCAAACTCAGAATACCGATGAGTACTACTAGGCAGTGAGACTATGGATGCTAAGGTCCATAGTCGAAAGGGAAAGAGCCCAGACCGTCAGCTAAGGTCCCTAAATCATATCTAAGTGGCAAAGGTTGTGGAACTACTGTGACATCCAGGAGGTTGGCTTAGAAGCAGCCATCCTTTAAAGAAAGCGTAATAGCTCACTGGACTAGTGGTTCTGCGCCGAAAATGTAACGGGGCTAAAGATATGTACCGAAGCTACGGACTTAATTTATTAAGTGGTAGGAGAGCATTGTGTTTATCGATGAAGGCGTACCGGTAAGGAGCGCTGGAGACATCACAAGAGCTGATGGCGACATGAGTAGCGATAAGGGATGTGAGAATCATCCCCGCCGAAAATCCAAGGGTTCCTGGGCCAGGTGACTCCGCCCAGGGTTAGTCGGATCCTAAGCCGAGGCCGAAAGGCGTAGGCGATGGGTAACAGGTTAATATTCCTGTACTTAGTAATGATCGTTTGACATGAAGGAGTGACGGAGAAGGGTAGCGAATCCAACTGTTGGATGTTGGTTTAAGCGAGTAGAAGGACTGAGTAGGCAAATCCGCTTGGTTGTTAACTTCGAGACGCGAATACGAGGCGCAAGCCGAAGTTCGTGATCCCATGCTTCCCAGAAAAGCTTCGCATGAAGATTATTATTAATCCGTACCGTAAACCGACACAGGTGGATGAGGAGAGAATCCTCAGGCGCTTGGGTGAACTCCTGTTAAGGAACTCTGCAAATTTGTGCCGTAACTTCGGGATAAGGCACGCCTTTGTTGGTGACATCACTTGCTGATGAAGCTGATGGAGGCCGCAGTGAAAAGGGGGTAGCGACTGTTTATCAAAAACATAGGTCTCTGCAAACACGTAAGTGGACGTATAGGGACTGACGCCTGCCCGGTGCTGGAAGGTTAAAAGGAGAGGTTAGCGCTTGCGCGAAGCTTTGAATTGAAGCCCCAGTAAACGGCGGCCGTAACTATAACGGTCCTAAGGTAGCGAAATTCCTAGTCGGGTAAGTTCCGACCTGCACGAATGGCGTAACGACTTCCCCACTGTCTCAACAGGAGACCCAGCGAAATTGGAGTGTGCGTGAAGATACGCACTACCCGCGGAAGGACGAAAAGACCCCGTGAACCTTTACTGTAGCTTGGCATTGGGTTTCGAATAGTAATGCGTAGGATAGGTGGGAGATGTTGATATGTGCGTTCCGGCGTGCAAGGAGTCATCCTTGAAATACCACCCTTTGCTATTTGGAATCCTAACCTACTGTCGTAATCCGGCAGGGGGACAATGTCTGGTGGGCAGTTTGACTGGGGCGGTCGCCTCCTAAAGAGTAACGGAGGCGCACTAAGGTACCCTCAGCCCGTATGGAAACCGGGCGTAGAGTGTAAGCGCATAAGGGTGCTTAACTGCAAGGCAAACAAGCCGAGCAGATGCGAAAGCAGGTGTTAGTGATCCGGTGGTTCCGAGTGGAAGGGCCATCGCTCAACGGATAAAAGGTACTCCGGGGATAACAGGCTGATCTCCCCCAAGAGTTCACATCGACGGGGAGGTTTGGCACCTCGATGTCGGCTCATCGCATCCTGGGGCTGGAGCAGGTCCCAAGGGTTTGACTGTTCGTCAATTAAAGCGGTACGCGAGCTGGGTTCAGAACGTCGTGAGACAGTTCGGTCTCTATCCTCCGTGGGCGTAAGAAATTTGAGTGAATCTGACCTTAGTACGAGAGGACCGGGTTGGACGAACCTATGGTGTATCGGTTGTGACGCCAGTTGCATTGCCGAGTAGCTACGTTCGGAAGGGATAACCGCTGAAAGCATCTAAGTGGGAAGCCCATCACAAGATAAGATTTCTATTAAGACAGCTTGTAGACTACGAGCTTGATAGGTCAGAGGTGTAAGTGCAGCAATGTATTGAGCTGACTGATACTAAATTGTCGTTTTGCTTTTTTCTACTTTTACATGGGTTCTTTTTTATCTGATTCTGTTTTATGAATGTTTAAGACTGGGTCGACAAAATGCTGTGAGTATTTTGATTGGCTTGATAATAAATATAAGGTTGCTTGATCTTTTTTAAAGAAAAAGCTACTAAGTATAACGAAAATTAATATACCAGTTTTTGGTGTGTCGATAGAGTTGAGGAAATACCTGATCCCATCCCGAACTCAGAAGTCAAGCTCAATATCGGTGAAGGTAGTGCTCGGGAGACTGAGTGTGAGAATAGCACGATGCACCAATCTTTTTATTACTTCGGTAATGAAAAATATAAAAAGCCCTTCTTACGAAGGGCTTTTTTTTTGCTTTTTTTCTAAATAAGAATATGCTTTGCATTGAGAAATGTCGCAAGTTACAATAGATGAATGATAAATAATAATCTCGTTGGAAAACTATTAAAAATCGAACTATTTTCACTATTTATACTTACTTTATTAAGTATTCTTGCCTTCTATTACTCTGAATCTATGCCGGATAACTTTTTATCTGTAAGCAGTTCAAACTCTGATATTAATTTTCTAAGCTATTACTCAACCTCACTGGTGGCCCTCGTTGGTTACTATACTGGCCCTTGGGTTATATTTCCGTTTATCCTGTTTACGTTGTTCTACACTCTTCAATTTTCTAAAAGAGAAAGCGTTTTTGATTTATTGAATGTGGTCTTTTTAATCTTAGGAACTGTTTTCACTTGTTATTTCTTCTGGCCATCATTTCTAGGTGAGGGAATTAACTTCTTTATTAAGGATTATTTCAGTCCGTATACTGCACTATTTCTTGGGGTTTCTTTTACTATTTGTTTCTTTGCAGGATCATTAAGAGGAACATTTAAAGATGCAGCCGTTAAGTTTTTTACATTTTTAGGGATGATCCCAGGTCGAATTTTTTATGTCCTTTCATTCTTTAAACCATCTTATATTGTAAGTGGATATGGCCGTATTAAGTCGTTATTTAGAAAAGTTACGCTGATAAAACTTCCAACTGCTTTGAAGGGAATTCCTCAAAGAACTCAGCAAAAAGAAATTGAAAAGCCTGTTCGTTCACTTAGAGAAAGATTTAGAAATAACAAGGCCAATGAAACGGAGTCTTCCTTTCAGTATACGCCTGTGATTGAAAATAATATTGAGTCAGTTGAAGAAAGCTACAGTAATAAAGAAGAGTTTAATGAATCAACAACTCAAAGATCAGTTGATGAGGCGTCAGAGGACGGTGCTGAGCAAGCGGCTAAAGCACAAGAAAGAAGAGTTGCTCAAATTAAAACTCGTGGAATGAAGAAAACAGCAACAAACGATAAAGAATATTATCAGATTGTAACAAGTCTTGGTCAGACAAGAGGCGAGAATAAAAACGTACATCCTGATGATAAATATTTCGAAGATATTATTCAAAGAATTGAAGATAAGCTTGCTGAGTTTAAAATTGATGCTGAAGTTATAAATATTTTAAAAGGTCCTGTTGTAGATACTTTTGAGCTCGACCTAGGTATGGGTGTAAAGGTTTCCAAAGTTACAAATGCCGAGAAGGACCTGTCCATGGCCCTTTTGGGTGCACCGATTCGAATTGTTTACCCAATGGTTGGTAGAGCAACTGTTGGAATTGAAGTACCACGAAACCCTAGAGAGATTATTTATTTAGATGAAGTTTTAAATACAAACGAATACCAGTCGAGTAATAAAAAACTTCCTATCGCTATGGGGAAAGATGCTTTTGGTGATACTTTCGTTGTGGATCTTGCGAGTATGCCACATATGCTAGTGGCCGGTGCAACAGGTGCTGGTAAGTCGGTTTTTATTAACACGCTTCTTGTTTCCCTTCTTGTTAAGAAGTCGCCAAGTCAAATGAAACTGATTCTAGTTGATCCAAAACAACTTGAACTTGCTCTTTATTCAAAGCTTCCTCATCTGGTTATGCCAGTTATTACAGACGCAAAAACTGCGAGTATCTCGCTTCTTTGGGCCTGTCAGGAAATGGAAAGAAGATACTCAATTTTAAAAGAATTTGGTGTTAGAAATATTGAAGGTTTTAATGAAAAATTAAAACAAGCTTCACCAGAGATGCTTGCCTCTATTCATCAACATTATGAAAATGAGCCTGAAGATCATTATGAACTTCCATATTTAGTAATTATAATTGATGAGTTTGCAGACTTAATTCTTACGAAAGCTGGAAAAGAAATTGAAAACAATATTTGTAGACTTGCAGCAAAAGCAAGAGCTGCTGGAATTCATTTAGTACTAGCAACTCAGAGACCTTCAGTGGACGTGATCACAGGTCTAATTAAATCAAACTTCCCAACGAGAGTTTCTTTTAGGGTTACTTCATCAGTAGATTCAAGAACTATTCTGAACTCTGTTGGTGCTGAAAAACTCCTTGGAAAAGGGGATATGCTCTATCGTCACGGAACTGAAAATCTAAGAGTTCACAGCTCTTATGTTGATGAAAATGAGATTGAAGCGCTGACTGAAAAGTTGACTGATATGCCACAGGAATTTCATGAAGGTGCTATGGATTTCCTTGAAAATGGCGGAGAAGAAGAGAAGGATCCATACGCATTTGGAAGCCATATTTCTACACCTTCTGATGGTGGAGATGGGAGTTCAGATGATCTCTACACTGAAGCAGTTAGAACGGTTGTGAAACACAGAACGGCCAGTGCCTCGATGTTGCAACGCCGCCTTAGGATTGGCTATAACAGAGCTGCAAACTTGGTCGAAGAGATGGAATCTAATGGGGTTGTTGGGCCAGCCGAAGGCTCAAAAAGAAGGAAAGTTCTTATCGCTGATGAGGAAATTCAGCAGCGCGTAAAAGACACATAAATGTTGCCCCTTTTGTCCCCCTATGTTATCAAAGACAACACTAATAATGTCCCTAAAAAGGGGTAAATCAACAATCACTCGGTTGATGGTCTGAACTGCGTTCAGCAACGGGTGATCTGATTAACCATCAACATCGAAAGGAGAAATGTGATGAGTAAGGAATTAAAGTTAAAAGAATTGTTAGAAGCGGGAGCTCACTTTGGTCACCAGACACATAAGTGGAATCCAAAAATGAAGAAATATGTTTTCGGTGAAAGAAACGGAATCTATATTATCGACCTTGCGAAGACTATTCCTCTTGCAAAAAAAGCTTATGATTTTATGAAGAAAACAACTAGTGAAGGTAGACCAGTTCTTTTCGTAGCTACAAAAAGACAAGCTGCTGAAACGATCAGAAATGCTGCTGAAGAGTGTGGAGCTTTCCACGTAACTCACAGATGGCTTGGTGGGATGCTTACTAATTATAAAACAATTAATCTCTCAATCGATAAGCTTAGAAAAGTTGAAAAGATGAAAGAAACAGGTGACTTTGGTCTTCTTACTAAAAAAGAAAGAAGTAAAGTTGAAAAAGATGTTGCTAAGTTAGAAAGAAACCTTGGTGGTATCAAAGATATGAGAAAACTTCCAGGTGCTCTTTTTGTTGTTGATCCAAACAACGAAAGAATTGCTATTCAAGAAGCAAACGTTTTAGGAATTCCTGTTGTTGCAATTACTGATACTAACTGTGATCCAGAAGGAATTTCTTATGTTGTTCCAGGAAATGATGATGCAATTAAATCAGTAAAACTTTTTGCTGAGTACTTTGCAGACTCAGTTAAAGCTTCAGGTGGAGTTAAGAAAACTGCTAGTGGTGAGCCTGCTAGAGATGCTTCTTTAGAAAAAGAAATTATTTCTAAATTTGAGCAAGATATCGACCTAATTGAAGAGACTGAAGAAGAAGCATAATACTTCAACCATAAAAAAGGATTAATAGAAATGTCTTTTACTGCAAGTGATGTAAAAAAATTAAGAGAAATGACTGGTGCTGGAATGATGGCTTGTAAAAAAGCTCTTACTGAAAGTGAAGGTAATGTTGAAGCAGCTGTTGACCACCTAAGAAAGAAGGGTCTTGCAGCGGCAAAGAAAAAACAATCAAGAATTGCTGCTGAAGGTGCTGTTGTTACAGCGACTGAAGGTAATAAAGCAGTTGTTGTTGAAGTTAACTGCGAAACTGATTTTGTTTCTAAGGGTGATGACTTTCAAAACTTTGCACTTAAAATTGCAAACGATATTCTTAAAGAAGGTTATGCAGATATTGCAGCTCTTAAAACAGCAAAAGAAGAAATTGTTAATGAGTTAACTTTAAAAATTGGTGAAAAAATTGACCTTCGTCGTTTTGAAGCTCAAGAAACTACAGGTGCATTTGGTACTTATAACCATGGTGGAAGAATTGGCGTAATCGTTAATGTTGAAACTGCTGGTGATAAAACAAGTGCTGAGTTTCAAGAACTACTAAAAGATCTAGCAATGCACGTTGCTGCTGCTGATCCAAAGTTTGTTTCTGCAAATGATATTGATGAAGATTTCAAAAATAAAGAAGCAGAAATTTATAGAGGCCAGTTAAAAGAAGAAGGGAAGCCTGAGAATATGATTGAAAAAATCGTTCTAGGTAAACTTAATAAGCTAGCATCTGAAGTTTGTCTTCTAGAGCAAAAGTTCATCAAAAACCCTGACTTTACTATTAAGAAATTAATTGAAGAAGTTGGTGGTAAAACTGGTGGAGCGATCACTCTTAAAGCTTTCTCAAAATTTAACCTCGGAGAGGGAATTGAGAAAAAAGAAGACAACTTAGCTGATGAAGTGGCTAAGATGACTGCCGGAAGTAACTAAGTAAAAAAAAATCAAATCTTAAAGGGGACTTATTAGTCCCCTTTTTTATAGGGTATTTATGAAATATAAAAGAATTTTGCTTAAACTATCAGGTGAAGCCCTGGCCGGAAAGAAAGGTTCTGGTATCTGTCCAGAAACTCTAGGAAATCTATCTTTAGAAATTAAAAAACTTGTTGAGTTAGGTGTTGAAGTCGGCATTGTTATTGGCGGGGGAAATATTCACCGTGGTGTTGCCGGAGCAACTGAAGGGATGGATCGAACTTCTTCTGACCATATGGGTATGCTTGCTACAATCATTAACTCTATTGCACTGCAGGATCATCTTGAACGTGCAGGTGTTTACACAAGGGTTTTATCGGCAATTGAAATGAAGAAAATTGCTGAGCCTTATATTAGAAGAAGAGCAGTAAGACACCTAGAAAAGAAGCGTGTTGTTATTTTTGCAGGTGGGACAGGAAATCCATACTTTACAACAGATACAGCGGCAGCTCTTAGAGCAAGTGAAATTGACGCAGATGTCATAATGAAGGCGACTAAAGTTGATGGTATTTATGACAAGGACCCTGAGACTCACAATGATGCTGTCAAATTTGATACTTTAAGCTATATTGATGTGATTAATAAAGGCTTAAAAGTGATGGATTCAACTGCTATTACTTTTTGTATGGATAATAAAATTGATATAATTGTTTTCAATGTTTTTGAAGAAGGGAATATTCAAAAAGTTACTCTCGGGGAAAAGATAGGAACAATTGTCACTAAGGCATAGTTTGGAGAAAAGAAAATGATCGATGATATTAAAGCTCAATTAGAAACTCAAATGGGTAAGTCATTAGACTCTTTAAAACATCAATTAACAAAAGTTAGAACAGGTCGTGCATCTGCATCTGTTCTCGACGGAATAAGTGTAAGTTACTATGGAGCACCAACACCTTTAACTCAAGTTGGTCAGGTATCAACACCAGAAGCTCGCTTACTTCAAATTCAACCATTTGATAAAACTTTAATTGCAGATATTGAGAAAGCAATTTTAGGTGCCAATATTGGCTTAACTCCTTCAAATGACGGAAATCTTATTAGAATCCCTTTTCCGGCAATGACTGATGAAAGAAGAAAAGATCAAGTGAAGGAAGTTAATAAATTAGGTGAAGACGCGAAGATTGCTATTCGAAACGCAAGACGTGATCAAAATGATGTAGTTAAAAAAGCAGAAAAAGATAAAGAAATTTCAGAAGATGATTCAAAAAAATTTCAAGCTGAAATTCAGACAGTAACAGATTCATTTGTAAAAATGGTCGATGAGATTACTGACGTTAAAGAAAAAGAAATTCTTACAGTATAGTTAAGAAAGATAGGAAGAGTATGTCCGTAGAGTCGAAAATTAAACATGTGGCCATTATTATGGATGGCAATGGGAGATGGGCAAATGGCCGATCACACCCTCGTGTTTGGGGACATGTTCGAGGTTCTTCAGTTGTATCCAATATTGTTGAAGAAGCTGATAACGTAGGAGTTGAATCTTTAACTCTCTATGCATTTTCTACTGAAAACTGGAGTCGACCACTTCCAGAAGTAACAACTCTTTTTAAATTATTGAAAAAGTTTCTTTTAAGAGAACGTAAGAAAATTATAAAAAATAATATTCAGTTTCGAGTAATGGGCGATACAACCAATTTGCCTGAAGATACTAAGAAACTAATTAATGATTTAACTAATGAAACAGAAAACTTTAAAGGATTAAAGTTAACTTTTGCATTTGGTTACGGCGGAAGGCAAGAAATTGTAGACGCTGTAAACTCATTTACAAAATCTAACCCTGGTAAAATGATTACTGAAGAAGATATGAGTAATCATTTATATTGCCCAGTTTTAGGTGATGTAGACCTGCTTATTAGAACAGGTGGAGATCAGCGGATCTCGAACTTTTTGTTGTGGCAGATGGCATATGCAGAACTCTATTTCACTAATACTAAATGGCCTGATTTTACACGGAAGGAATTTCGCCAAATTCTACAAAACGTATGTTCAAGAGAGAGACGATTTGGACAAGTTTGTGAAAGTGTAAGTCTTTACGAGACATCATCTATGGCCGATAAGAATAAAAAGATTCTTGAATCAGCTATGGGGAAATAGATGTCACCAAATACAGTTAAAAGAATTACGAGTGCATTAGTCCTTATCTCAGTGGTTTGTGCATGCTTCTACTACGGACCTAAACCAACTTTAGTTTTTACATTTTTTGCGGGCTTAATTGCCTTAGATGAAATTTATTGTAACTTCTTTAAAAAAAGAAGAGCACATGTAAATTACTTTTTGGCCTTAGCTATTTATATAGTTCCATATGTATTCTTTAACTTTATTTCAGTAGGAGATGCTTGGTTCAGTATTTTTATTAATGCAGGCTTACTTTTAAATGCTTTTCTTTTTGTCTTTCTCTTTTATTTAGATATGGAATCAACGTTGGTGCTAAAGTTGGGAGACAAGATCCCTTTCTTTGCCGCACTCTTTATTTTAATTCCGATGATGTCTCTAACTTCTCTTTTACATCTTGAAGGTTGGAGAGCTTTCGTAACGGTTCTGCTCTTTGTTAATTTTGGAATGGATACCGGTGCTTGGTTCTTTGGTAAGAACTTCGGAAAACATAAACTTTGGAAAAAAGTAAGCCCAAATAAAACAATTGAAGGGTTGATTGGTGGAAGTATCACTTCTGGCCTCGTCGGCTCATTAATCTGGTTTATCGCTTTCAAAAATACAAGTTTAAAGATGTTCGGTCTTTTTTGTATCCTAGGTGTTCTTTCTCAAATAGGAGACCTCGTTCAATCTAAGATTAAACGTCAATTTGGCGTTAAAGATAGCTCACAGCTCATTCCAGGGCATGGTGGAGTTTATGATAGAATAGATAGTCTCATATTTTTAGCACCATTTTATGCGACTATTATTAACTACTTTTATTTTCAACGTTAAAAGATGTATTTATGATTTTTGAAAAATTTGCGATCTTTATTTTATTTCTTGGTCCTCTCGTGTTTTTTCACGAATTAGGGCATTTCTTATTTGCAAGGTTCTTTGGAGTAAGAGTTGAAACTTTCTCTATTGGTTTTGGACCAAAACTATTTAAGTTTAAAAAGGGTGATACAGAATATGCACTTTCACTAATTCCACTTGGTGGTTATGTGAAAATGTTTGGAGATAATCCTTTAAATAAAGATGCGATTCCCATGGAAGAAAGAAAGTACTCATTTACCTTTAAAGGCAAGTGGGCTCGATTTTGGATTGTTATGGGTGGACCGTTGGCCAACTTTATTATGGCCTATTGTATTTTCTTTGCTCTTCTTCTTGCAGGAGAAAGAATTCCAGAATTAAAAATTGGTAGTATTGAGAAATCATCATACTTTGCACAGAAGGGATTCGTTCCTGGGGATATTATTCAAAAAGTGAATGGTACTGAAGTAACAAGTCCAACTGATTTTGCAGTAGCTGGTGACGGCATGATTAATAGTCTGACCGTTGGCAGAGATAATACTTCTCTTAAAATAGATGTAGGCTTAGATGGGCATGACTTTTTAGAGAGATTTATGAAGTATCCTCCTACTCTAAGAAAGCCGGTTCTGGTTAACAAAAATGGAGTGAAGTATGTGGCTTCTGTTAATCAAGAAAATGTATCTTTAGAAGAGAGTATTGAAGAAATTGTCTTTGATAATGCTGGAAAGGAATTACCTCTTTATTTATTTAAAGTTACATCACAAAAAGAAAACGAAATTCAAGATACTGTTTATAGTTTCGAAAAATATCCTGCTAATAAAATCATTTTAAAGTTTAATGATCTAGAGAGTTTTGGAAAAGAATTGGCCAGAAATGGATTTCGAACTATTGATGTTATGGTTAACACTGTAACAATGAAGTCTGCTGCTGATGAAGCCGGTATGCTTGGTGGAGATGTTATTACTTCTGTAAATGATAAAGAAGTATATCGGTTTGAAGATCTACGAAAAATTATTGTGGATTATCCAGCGAAATCAGTTGCATTAACTTTATGGAGAGAAGGTAGTGAAAAGAAAATTTCATTAACTCCGAAGCTTACTAAAATTAACGGTAAAGAAATAAAACTGATTGGAGTAGAGTCTGCAGTTGATTTTGTTAAGATTAAGTTTATTGAAACAGAGTCTAAGGGATTATTTCATTCAATCACAACAGCAGGTTTTAGAACTTGGGATAGTATTGAAAAGACTTTTGATGGTTTTGCAAAATTATTTACAGGTCAAGTGGGGCTGAACTCTATTGGTGGACCTTTATCCATTGGTAAGGTTGCTTCTGATTCTTTCAATACAAGTCTTTCATACTTCTTTCAATTGATGGCGCTGATTTCAATTAATCTAGGGCTTATCAACTTATTTCCAATTCCTGTTCTAGATGGTGGGCATATTCTTTTCATCTTTTTAGAAGTTGTGAACCGAGGTCCAGTTTCTCGTAAGAAGATGGAAATTGCTCAACAGATAGGTCTCTCTTTATTACTAATGCTAATGGTGGGAGCAATCTTTAACGACGTTACAAGATTACTATTTTAATATGAGTTCAAGATACTTATTTCTCGATACATCTTACTTTGTAACAATCGGTTTAATTGATGAAAACTTTGACTTCATTAATTATCAACTTTTTGAAAATCGTAAAGGTAGTACCATCCTTCATAAAGAAATTTATTTGATGTTAAAAGAAAACAAGATGAAGATTAAGGATATTGATGCCTTGATTATATCTTCAGGTCCGGGTTCTTATACAGGTATGAGATTAGCTGAGGGGTTTGCTCAAATCTTAGAAATTGATAAGTTAAAAGTCTTTAGTTTCTATCACTTTGAGGTTCCTAAGATGATCGGAGTGACGGAAGGTTGGTGGTGTTCTGAAGCTTTTAAAAGTGAAATTTTCGTTCATCGATGGAACGGTGAGGATAAGGAGCAGAGCCTAGTGAAAGAGGGTGAGTTTGAGAGAAAAGTTGATATAAATTCAGATAATATCTTTACCCATACTGGTACCTTACTCGAAAATCACTTTCAAAGTACAAATGATCTTATCAAGAAACATAGTAAAACAATCTTTAAGCAAGTCGTTGATAGGGCAGAGCATCTAGAAACCTATTATTATAGGCCTCTTGAGAAAGAGTTTAGGATGTCAGGACAATAAAAAGTTGTTATAATTTCCCTATGACTTTTAGAAATTATCTTCCCAAATTCTATCATTATGTATTTATCTTTTTATTGATATTTTTTTGGCAATTTAACCTACCAATCTTAATTCCCTTAACTCCTTATGCAATTATTTTATTTCTAACGAGAAAAAAGAAAGACAATTATAGAGAAGATGATCTCATTAAGAATGACATGGTTTATAGCCCTGTAAATGGAAAGGTTCGTTCAATAACAAAGAACGTTGATCATAAACTTTTTGGAAGTCAATTAACACAAGTTGAGATTGTGATCCCTTTTTGGAAAGAGACGGGTTTATTTTTACCAATGACTTTAGAGATAAAAGATATGATCGTTGAAAAGGGTCGTGAAAGATGGAGGTGGACAGGTTCACCTTTACCAGACCAGAAGGATCAGTTAAAAGCAGGATTGGCCGTAAGTTGTTTATCTGTGAATGGAACTCAACTTGGTCTTCAGTTTTTCAAATGCTACTTAGGGTTTTGGCCGGAATTAAGGGTCATTCCAGGTGATAGAGGAAAAGTTCAAGTTAATTTTGGCTTTTTTCCGTTTGGTGGAACTGTTGTCTTATATCTGCCATCAAATTATGAGATACTAATTGATAGAAACACTGAAATGATTGCAGGCCAAACTATTGTTGCTGGCTTGCCCGAAGATATAGAAGTTGGGAGCTAGCTGAAGATGAATAACTCTAGAAAATTTGCGTTCTTTTTACCGAATATATTTACGGCCTTAAATATGGCCTGTGGTTTTGCTTCTATTGTTTTCTCTATAAGAGGACAGTTTTTTGAAGCAGCGATGGTCTTAATTTTAGGAGCAATATTTGATTCTGTTGATGGAAGAGTTGCAAGACTAACAGGTACGCAGTCAAGCTTTGGTGAACAATTTGATTCTATTAGTGATGTGGTTTCCTTTGGGGTTGCTCCAAGTATGCTTATTTTTCATAAGTACTTATCAAGCTTCGGAAGAATTGGTGCGGTTGTCGCGTTTATTTTTCTTTTGTGCGGAGCTTTAAGACTAGCAAGATTTAATGCAAACATAGAAAAAGTTTCGAGTGACTACTTTCAGGGGTTACCAATACCAAGTGCTGCAACAGCTATCATCGGTTATATTTTATTAGCAGATAAATTTCCTGTTATTGATAATTATCCTGTGGTTGCTCTTTTTTACACTTTGTTTTATGGAATTTTGATGATTACAAATATTCCATTTAATAGTTTTAAGAACTCTGAGTTAGTGAAGAAGCATAAGAAAGCTGCACTGTTTATTTTGTTTGTTCTAATTGCTTTAGTGTTTAGCTATTATAAAATAATGATTGCTTTAGGGATTTCTGTTTATGTAATTGGAAGCCTTTTATATTATCTAAAACGTAGGAGAGATTTTGGAGATGCAATTCAATGGAGTGAAGAACAAGAATAAATTCTTTTTTATTCTTGCTTGTTTTTTATTGATGTTTAGCTCTTTTTCAAAAGATGGAGGAGTTGAAGTTCCAGGTCAATTACAAATAGATACGTATGCAGGTGATACCCCTGATAAGGACTCCTACCAAAATAATCACATTTTTAATTCTCCGATTGAAGAGTATATTGGTAAAGATGGTGTAGATGCTTCAAGCAAGGGTCACCTTATTGATACAAGCGAAACTCTTGATGACAAAGTATTAAGCGACAAAGAAAAAATTCTCGATAAGGGTGTAACCGTTCCTTTCAGCTTTGATAAAAGTCAAAATTATTTAAGTATCAGTCACACAGATTCATTTAAGAATCTCTATGATAAAGGTGATGCTGTAATATCTTTTTCATATTTGAAAGATGATTTTACTGTTACCGATCCTGATGGAATTTATAATAAAACTTTTGAAACTGGAAGTCAGTCTCTCAGAGCAGGGTACTTATTATTTGCTAGTGATAATTATTTTTATAAGGATTGGGTTAATCTTTATTGGAGTGCTGGGGTTGGTTTGAGTTATTCAAAAGGAAAAGGGGTTTTCCTGTCTTCACAACAAAGCTCAAATGCAACATTCTCGCTTTACACTGCACCTCTTGATTTAGGGCTTGGTTTAGAATTACCTTTAGGAAAAGTTCTTAACCTATCCGTTGTAGGAGGCCCAAGTGCAATGCTTCTCTACCAAAACAGAAGTGATATGGACCAAGGTGATGCCTTAAAAAGAAAAAGACAATTTAGTCCAGGTTATTATGTAACTGCTAAGATGAGAGTAAGTTTAGGAAATCTATTTAGAAAGTCAGCCTTTGGTTATTTTTCAAAAGATAAAATTACTAATTATTATTTAAATCTTGAAATACGACAGCATTCATATGGAAGTTTTCAAGATCCTTTAGAAATTTCTGGATCATCTTATGGAATTGGTTTTTCTTTTGACTACCTTTAGTAATGACTTTTTATAAAGCAATAATCTCCTACATTGGTTCTGATTACTTTGGTTGGCAAGTTCAACCAAATGCTAGAACTATTCAAGGGGAAGTTAATAAGTCTCTTGCTATTATTAATCAGTGTCAGTTATCAGAAATAAAAACAATGGGGTCTGGCAGAACTGATGCCGGAGTTCATGCCATCAATCAAGTTGTTAAAATTGAAATGCCACTTAATATTCCATGTGATGGTTTAAAGAAAGCTTTAAACTCTCACTTACCTAAAGAAATAAGGGTCGAAGAAGTTGAGCCGTCGCACGAGGATTTTCATCCTGTGCGTGATGCAAAAGTTAAAGAATATAAATATTTTTTCACAGTTGGTGAAGATTTGAGGGGGCCTCATTTGGTTCAAACAGTCTCGCACTTTAGAGGAAATATTGATGTGAAGCTCATGAAAAAGGGAGCAAAGCATTTTGTAGGTAAGCATGACTTTCAAAACTTTAGGACGGTAGGAACAGATGTAGCCTCAACTGTTCGTGAGATCTATAGTTTAGAGATTACATCACAAGCTATTGAATTTCAGCGTGTTGCCCCGTTGGAGGTCTACTGTCTTACTGTAAAAGGCGAAGGCTTTTTAAAACAGATGGTTAGGCTTATTGTGGGTACTTTAATTAATTATGCACAGTGTAAGATTACTGATGAGCAGATCACCGA
Organism: Bacteriovoracaceae bacterium; assembly: GCA_028378565.1. Taxonomy (GTDB): domain Bacteria; phylum Bdellovibrionota; class Bacteriovoracia; order Bacteriovoracales; family Bacteriovoracaceae; genus JAAEST01. The sequence goes on along the minus strand of JAONMX010000004.1, from coordinate 9,426 downwards.
GCATCTATCTGCTAAAAAAGAAGACAAGCTAGGCCCCGTTGCCCCTGCAGAAGGTCTATTTCTATATAACGTTACCTACTGAAAGCCCTCATCTCATTGACTTTTAAGGCCTTTTTCGCTATTTTTTGCCATCTTTAAATTAATTATATCGCTATGCGAAAATCTGTAAAAAAGGGAAGTTTAAAATGTCATACAGCTTAGAAAACATTAATGGTTGTACTAAAAAATTAGTATTTAAATTCGATACACTAGATCTTTCATCACAAATAAAAGTTGAGCTATCTAAAAAACAAAGATCAGTAAGTCTTAAAGGTTTTAGAAAAGGTAAGGCTCCACTTGCAATGGTTGAGAAAATGTATGGCCCACAAATTGAGAACGAAGCACTTAATAGCTTTATCCAGTCACAACTTTATGAAGCAGTTAGCAAAGAAGAGTTGAGAGTTGTTGGATATCCAAAATTTGAAAACATGAAATATGAGTCAGGTAACTCTGTAAGCTTTGATGCTTTAGTAGAGATTTTCCCAGAAGTTGAATTAAAAGACATGAGTGGTCTTTCTTTCACAGAAGAAAAAGCTGATGTTGCAAAAGAAGATATTGATAATACGATCAAAGGTTACCTTGCTTCAAAAGCAGAAATGAAAGAAGTTGAGGGTGGAGCTCTTGCAAACGGACAATTCGCTGTTTTAAATTTTGAAGGCGAGAAAGAAGACGGAAGTCGTCCTGCTAATATGAAAGGTGAAGAATTTCTTCTAGAGATCGGTTCAGGTCAATTTATCCCAGGTTTTGAAGAGGGAATGGTTGGAATGAAAAAAGATGAGGAAAAAGTTATTGAATTAACTTTTCCAGAAGACTATCAAGCTCAGGACCTTCAAGGTGCAAAAGTAAAATTTCATACTAAGCTTCTTGAGATTAAAGAAAAGTCTTTTCCAGAAATGACTGAAGAAATAGCTAAAGAATTAGGATTTGAGTCTGTTTCAGACATGGAAGAGAAAACAAAAAAGAATCTTCTTGATCAAAAGCAAAGACAAAGTAAAGAAAAGCTTCATCAAGAAATTCTTGAAACACTAGTGAAAGAAAATGCTTTTGATGTTCCACAAACATTAATCGATCAGCAGAAGAATCATATCCAAGAAGATGTAAAAAGAAATCTTGCTCAACAAGGTTTCAATGAGCAAATGATGGATGAGTACTTTGCAAAATGGAACGAAGATATTGATGGTAAGGCCGTTTTCCAAGTAAAGTCTGGTCTAATTCTAGACAAATTAGGTAAGGATTTTGGTGTAGAAGCATCTGAAGAAGACTTTACAGCTAAGCTTCAAGAGATCGCAGACAGTTCAGGAATACCTCTAGAGCAAATCAAAGGTTATTATACAGGTGATGCTAAGATGAAGAACAATCTTATGTATGCTGTAAGAGAAGAAAAAACTTTTGATAAAATTAGAGAAAAAGTTACAATAAAATAAATAAAAAAGTAGTGAATACTTTAAAAGACCCTTATGGGTCTTTTTTTTTGTGTGGATATTTGGAAAGTGAAAAACTTAAAACCATTTTATAATTACATCAATGAAAAATATGGTTCTTTAGTGAAGCTTTCGAAGAATCATCCAATTTTTCCTTTTAGTAAAGTGAATGTCTTAATTACAAGAAAGTGTAATGAGAGATGCTCTTTTTGTCGGGTGTATGACGATTTAGGGGCTCCACGTCCGGATGCTTTGACATTTGATGAATGGAAGAAAACCTTACTACCTCTTCCTAAATTTACAACGGTTTCTTTTTCAGGTGGAGAGCCAACAACAGTCCCCTTTCTTTTTGATCTTATTAAGGAACTATCGGATGCAGGTAAGTATTCAGCAATTGTGACGAATGGAACTTTTATAAAACCTGAGGACGCAAAGAAGATATGTGATTCAAAGCTTATGTACATGATGATAAGCGTGCATGGTACGCAAGAAATTCATGATAAGGTCACAAATTTAAAAGGCGGGTATCAGAAGGTTGTTGAAAATATAAGAGCAATAAACAAGTACAAAGCTGATAGTAATACAAAGTATCCTATCATCGGTATTAAATCTATTGTGACAGAAGAGAATTACAAAGAACTTGAAAAGTTTTGCGACTCTTTAGATGAATTAAATATAGCAGATCTTCACTTTAACATATTAAATGATTCTGTTTTACAGCATCGTATAGAGACTATTGATGATTTATCTGAGGCTTGTGAAGATTACAAATATCATCAATATGATAAAGATAAGGTCGACACAATTCGGGAAAGTGTGAAAAACATTTTAGAAAAAAAGTATAATTATACAGTCGGCTTTAGTAATGATTTTCAATCAAATAGAGAGTTAGTGGATTATTTTGGTAATGAAGATCAATATCAAATTAAAAAATGCACCATGCCCATGGTGGACTTAACTATTCACGAAAATGGCGACGTTTCGCCATGTCACTCAGTTCGTTTAACAAATATGAAAGAAATTGATTACGATGTTAGAAAGATCAAAAAAATTAAAAAGTATAGAGACTATGTAAATAAAGTCATGTCTTCATTTCCAAACCCAAAGGTCTGCCAAGGCTGTAACTACGGCTCTTTGTCAAAGATATAGTTTAGCTTTTGAGCGATGGTTATAACTTCACTATTTGAGTAAGACTCATGTAACGGAATGAATACACAGTTTTTCTTGATTCGAAATGCGTGAGGAGTTTTAGAGTGAAACTCTTTGAAAACTTCCTCTTCCGTACAAAGATTGAGACCATAGCCATCATTATCTAAGCCTGCATGAAACATTAAACTTGATATGTCAGCGCTACTTACTTGATCTATATAAATAGGAAGATGATAATAACAATTTGTCTCAAAATCATGAAAACCTTTTGGAATATGTTCAATAACATTAGAATGAAGGTGTTCAAATAAAAGTTTTGAGAGCTCTATTCTTCTCTTAGATATTCTTGGAAGTTGGTGACAACAACTGAGTAAGACACCTGATTGCCACTTTGAAAAATAGGTAAACCATGACTTAGGTAGGCTCTTTCTCAATATAGGTAGATCATCAAAGAAAACATCTTTGTCTGGGCTTCTCGTTAAAAATTTAGTTTCATGGATCTTTTTAAAGAAGTTAGGTCGTATGCTAAGGATAAGTTTTAAAATATTGAATGTGAAATAGTTAAAAACCAATGAGTTAGTGGCCAGTAAAATTTTGAAATTATCGAAGAGCTCAAACAAGAAGCGAATTTTTGGAGGAGGCAAGAGGCTTTTGTATTCTGTATCATTCTTAATATTTTGATAAAGAGCTATTTGATTAGTAGAAAGAAATCCTCCGGTAAAAGAGGTGAGAGCTTTTCCACTTGATAGGGAACCTACCATCACATCACTGTCAGAATGGAGGTGAGGAATACCGTAGACTTGAGAAATATCCTCAATAACAAATAGCTCTTTTTCTTTAGCGTAAAAAACAATATCTTCACCTTTACTGTAACAGCCTGATAAAGGAGTAATGATAAGAACCTTGCTCTTATTACTAATATTTTTGTTAAGCGAGTTTATGCATAGGGAGTGATTTTCTAGATCCATATCACAAAAAACGGGAACTAAGTCTAAGTTCAAAATGACATTAACAAGATCGGGGATTGTGATTGGTGTTAAAAGAACTTCCGTACCTCTAGGGAGTTTAAGGGACTTTAGGTAGAAGTATACACCCATGCGATAAGAGGAAAAGAAGAGAGTGTGATCACGATTTGTTAAAGATGAGATCTGAGCTTGTGTCTGAGATCCATATGAATCATTTTCATTCTTAGTTAAAAGTAATGCGAAAAGTTTTTTAAATAAAAAACTAAAACCTATAAAATATTTAAATCGTGGAAATTTATTTATCATCTGTTAAAAGAGTGTTTAGGTATAATGTGAACTGTGCATCACCATGATGTTTAAAATAATCAAACAAATTTATGTCCTGCTTGTTAATATCTTTGAGTGACGTTTCTTGATATTCTTTTGCCAGTTTCAGGTACTGCTCCGTTTCTGAATTGTTTTGTCTATGTTGAGCAGATAGATAATAGAGTCTTTCTAAAATTGAGCCCATATTTTCGTAGTACATAAGAACATTCATGGAGTCAGTCTCAATATCATGAGCACTGACCTTATCTTTTCCTCTTTTGTAATCGAGACTTATGATCGTCAAATTTAAAACAACTACTATATAAAGCAAATACCTTAAACGATATTTGAGCTTATAAATAATAAAAATAATAAAAAATAATAAAAGAGAGTAGTTAACAATAATATTAAGAATTGAGTAGATATGAATAACATTACTGAATGTGAAAACTTCTGTGATTCCTTCAAATGTTCTTTTAAAAAATGAGAAGTAGGTATCATCAACTTGAAAGAAGTTTACTTTGGTTATATGGGCACTCTTGTATACTAAGCCTATGATAAAGTTCCATAGAGCGAATGGTACTATCCAGAGTAAGTTTTTTTTCTGGCCACAGAGGAGTATTGAGGCGAATAGTGAAATAAGAAGGTAGTCTTGAATGACTTGTCTGCCTCCAAGAACTCCACCATTATGCGAAAATGTGAGGCCTAGTAGTGCTGTTTTAATAAAAATAATTAGAAATGCAGCGGCTAGTTCGAGAGTTTTATTTTGAGTTCGGTCTTTAGAAAAATATATTCCATATATGGCAATAGAGATAATAATCAAGAAGGCTGGATGAACAAAGAAAATGCCACCATAACTAGAAAAGAGCATGTCTGAAAGGGTTGATAAGTTAAAATAGAATGTATCCAAATAACCAAAGTGGAGATGCCCAAGCTTATTATATTCAAATATGAGAGCAGGTATCACAATTGAAAAGAGCCCAACTGCCTGCATTAGTGCTTTCTTTATTCCAGGTTTATAGATTGTCCACCATAGAAGGATGAAAATTCCATAAACAGCAAAATCATGTCTGATGGAAAACCCTAGTCCAAAGGAAATACCTAGAAGTAGGTTATTTTCATATGAATCCAATCTTCTTGAAAAATAAAAAATAAGAAAGAGAGGCAGCAGTGTTGTTAAGTTTGGTGTTGATTGAGCATATAGAAGATAATGTAGAGCTGGACCGGAAAGCAATAGCAAAATATTTGCTAGTTTGAAGTTAAATGGATTTTCTATCTTATAGCGACCTGTGAACTCTTTGATAAACAAAAAGAAAGCCAGTAGAAAAATAAAAATATTAGCGACTGATGCACTTTCTTGTTCAAAGTCTTCTTGAGTTCCGGGACGAAAGTGAAAGCCCTTCAGGCCAATTCCAGTTTTCTCAGGCCTTTCCTTTATAGAGAGAGGGAAAGTTCTTTCTAAATTATTTATTTTTCCTAGTTGTGAAGCGTAAACAAAGAAAGGGGTTTGCAGGAGGGCCGATCCATAATTGTGATGAGTATAAAAATATCCATTTGGGGTCACTATCTTTTTATCATCTTCAAAGAAGAATTGATTTTTGATATTTAAGTCTAAGTCATAAACAATAGAACGATTATAGGACTCGTAAACGGTAAATTCGGTATTAGTAAAATTAAGCTGACTAAAAATAAGAAAGAATAAACTCGTTATAAAGATAAGTTTATATTTTTTTAAAAAAAATAGAGCTTTTTCCATATACTATTTCTGTATCTGTGCCTTCATTAGCCTTTCCATTGTAAACGTATGGTCACATTTAAACCAGTCATTACCTGCACCACGGCCAACAGGGGCTAGTTTTTGAGAGTTTATACGGCCCTCTTCATAAACTGATTCTGAAACATGAACTTTAACAACTTCTCCAGTAATAATTTGACCACAACCTGGTTGATCACCATAACTTAGATGATCTCGATACTTACATTCAAAGTGAATAAGGCTTTCCTTTATTCTTTTTGGGCCAATAATTTCAGAGTCAATGGGAGTGAGACCAGCATACTTAAATTCATCTTCTCCGTAAGGAAGCTCTGTTGAGGAAAGATTAACTTTATCAGCGATTGATTCAGAGACGATATTAATAACGAACTCTTTATTTTCGAGAATATTTTTTGGTGTATCTTTCATTTCTCCAGTTGCTGATCTAATAAGGGGAGAAAAGGCAATAATCATTGGCTTAGCAGAAACCGCAGTAAAGAAACTGAAGGGGGCTAAGTTATTAGTCCCGTCGCTGTTGAGTGTGGAAACAACAGCAATTGGCCTTGGAAGAATACTTCCAATGAGAAATTTATAATTTTGTGAGAATTCACCATTAGTATCAAAAGAAAGCATATTCTATCCTTACATCCAAGATTTCCAGTAGTCTTTATTTTCAGTTTCACTAAACCATTTGGTAGGTTTTAGTGGGTAGCGAGTATCAATCATAACGGCGTACTCATCAGTATAGAGCTTGTCGTCACCCTTTTTAAAAGCTTTTGGGTGTGGACCGTGATGAATGCCTTGCGGGTGAAACGTTATGGCACCGGCATCAATATTGTCACGAGAGAAGAAATCACCTTGATGGTAGAAAAGCACTTCATCATAGTCGATATTTGAGTGATAGAAAGGAACTTTTAAAACCCCATGTTTTGAATCTTCTAGAGGTCTTTCAACAAATGAGCAAATGACAAAATTATTTGCAACAAAAGTTGTATGGCCACTTGGTGGAATATGGTAACGATGACTCATGATTGGGCAGTAGTCATAGATAGAAAGTTTTTTTGGATATAAACTTCCTTTCCAACCTTTAGCATCAAGAGGATTGAAAGGGTAGGTGACTGTTGTTACTTTCCCTAATCTCTTAATTTCAACTTTATATTCTTTTTGATCCTTGTCACTACCTAGAGAAACTTCAGGAGTTTTAATGGCCGTTTGATCATAGAGGGCATTAGGTCCAAGAATTCCTCGAGATGGTTCTTCAAACTCTGAAGCAGATTCAACTTTCAAAATTTTAGAAGGAGTATCTACAAAGACTTTGTAAGTCGTTCCTCTTGGAATATTAACGTAATCACCTTTTTGATAATCAAGAACTCCGTATATTGTTTCAAATCGACCTTCACCATCGTGAATAAAGTAAAGCTCATCAAAGTCAGCATTTCGATAAAAATGTTTGTAAGAATCGATATAGTGACCAACACTGATGATGCAGTCGTTATTTTCAAGAATAGGCATGAAGTTATTTTTTTTCAGTTTATCTTCAAAGACAGGAGGAAGACATTGTGGTTTTAATTCACCATCAATATCAGTCCAGTTCACTGGAGGATTTTCGTGATAGATTTGGCTTACTCGACCAAAGAAACCTTTTCGTCCATGCTCTTCTTCGTAAAGACCTTCTGGGATCTTAACATGAGCTTGTTTAGTAACAGTTCCGCTAGATTTAAAGTTCTCCATAATTCAATTTCCTTTTTTTACCAACTTTATTTTTAAGTGATCCAATGTGTTCAACAATAAGTTCAACTTCATCGCCCTCTTTAATCCACTTATCTAACTCAAGTCCACAACCCGTTCCGACTGTGCCACTTCCGATTAAATCACCTGCATTTAAAAATTCATCCATGCTTGCATGAGCAATCATTTGAGCAAAGGTATAGTGTGAGTCGCCTGACTGACCGTTTGACCATTCCTTGCCATTAATTTTAGCGACCATATTAAGATTTGGTTCTTTAAAATCAAATTCATCGGCAGTTGTTATGACAGGACCGATAACAGAACAGAAATCTTTTCCTTTCGCAGGGCCAAGCCTTACGGCCATTTCTTTTTTCTGAATATCGCGAGCAGAAATGTCGTTTAAAATTGTGTAACCAAAAATGTGATTATTAGCATCAGCAACTTTAATATTGCGTCCACCTTTTCCAAGGACAACAGCTAACTCAAGTTCATAATCTAACTTATCTGTATAATGTGGCCAAACGATTTCATCTTCTGGACCAATAAAGCCATTCACTGCTCCTTTATAGTATGCAGGAATTTCATACCATGCTTCAGGTACAGGTTCGTTACGTTTTTTAAAACCTGTTGCCACATGTTTTTCATGAGCATAAAAATCTCTATAGGTTTCAATTTTATCGAGTGGTTTTTCAAATTTAATTTCTTTATCTAAGGTAAAGCTGATAGGAGTTCCATCAGGTAGCTCATTAATTCCTACTTTTTGAAAGAATAGATAAAGAGCATAACCTTTTTCAATTGTTTCTATTGGATCGTCAGAATATTTTAGAATATGAGAAAGAGAAGGATTTAAATTGTAGTCAGCTCTTTCAATTGGATTAGGAGCATTCTCTCGAATGTAATCTAAACGAAGACATAAGTTTGGATCTACAATGGTATTTGTTTCTTCGAGTAAAATTCCAAGACGAGGAGTTTTTAAAACAGAATTTCTTAATGTGTAGCTACAAATTTTCATAATAATTTTCCATATAAGTTCATATATTCAGGGAGTATTTTGTCCATTGCTTCGAAGAAGTGATCCATCTCCTCTGTTGTTCCAATAGAGATTCTAACGAACTCAGGCATTTCATTGGCCTTAAGAGGTCGAATGATGACGCCTTCATTTAAAAGAAGGTCAAACATCTTATCACTGGCCTCAGGGCTTCCTAAGTTTATGGTCACAAAATTAGTCACACTAGGGATTGGTGAGAAGCCTTTTTCTTTTAGGTATTTTACTAAGCGCATGTATCCATGTTGATTCACAAGCTTTGTTCTTTTTAGATGGGGTTGATCTTTGAGGGCTCCAATAGCGCCAAGTTGGGCAATAAGGTTTGGCTCGAAAGGAAGTTTTACTTTCGTAAGATTGGCGATGAGGTCTTCGTGTCCAAAACCATAACCAACTCGAATTCCTGATAGACCGTAGGCCTTACTGAATGTTCTTAAGGTAATGACATTGTCATAGCGATAGGCCATTGAATCAGGGTAGTCACCTTTGTCTTTTGCAAATTCAAAATAGGCTTCATCTAAAATAACGAGAACATTAGCAGGAACATATTTCATAAGATAATCAAATTCAGATTTTGTAATATATGTTCCAGTCGGGTTATTTGGATTTGCAATATAAATAACTTTCGTCTTTTCTGTTATTGAGCTAGCAAGGGCCTCAACATCAAAACGATATTCAGAGTTAAGAGGAACTGTTTTTAAAGTTGCTCCAACAGACCTTGCTAAAATATAAAAACCGATAAAAGTTTTTTCACTAGTTAGAACTTCACTTCCAGGTTGCAGGAAAGCTCGAGCAATGTAGGCCATGATACCTTCGCTTCCATTTCCTAAAATAATATTTTCTTTTTTTAAGTCATAGAGATCAGCAAGTGCTTTCTTTAATGCATAGGCATGCATATCAGGATAGCGATGTAGATCCCAAAGGCCGCCAGTCATTTCCTTAATTGCAAATGGAGATGGCCCAAGTGGATTTTCATTTGATGCAAGTTTCGAGATACGAGTTAAACCTTTTTCTCTAGCAAGT
>JAONMX010000039.1 GCA_028378565.1 Bacteriovoracaceae bacterium | reverse complement strand
ATCATTATTTTACTCAATTAAAGACAAAATTCCAAGTTTAAGGAAGATTTAGCCGACTATTTAACTCCGTTAACAGGCTAAATCATGAAAATTTTATAGGACACAACGGGTCGGAAAAGTCAGCCCACTACCTCAAAACCATCATCGATAGGTAAAATAGAGACAGAGAAATAACCAGAGGAGCATAGCTTGGAATTTCACCACCGTAACGATCAATCAATTAAATCTTTAGTCGAAATTGCACAACTTGGGCATTACCCAATGTTTGAACCAGAATGGTTACTTGAAATACTTCAAGATAAGAAAAAACTAACTGGAAATGAAAAAGCGAAGGCCAAGACTCTATTCAAATCACTTGTTAAGCATAGAAGTATTGATCGCAAGAAAACTGTTATTCACTCCATGGACATAAATGATCGCACAATTCTTGTAAAAGCTTTTATGAAAATGGTTGAGAACAAAGTTTTAGATAACAGACCAGAGCTACAATGAAAAAAATCATCTTATTATTTTTTACATTACAGTTATTCTCTACTCAACTAATTCAAGCTGAGTATAGAGTTTTTCAATACTATGTTAAACCGGCGCATAGCTTAAGCATGGATCAAAAAAGTCATCTTGTGACATCGACACTTGATCCCGTAAGTTACATTAGCTATCACGGTGGTAATCAAGTCATTAAAATGTTGGTGACTATGCTTTCAAGTATATTTGCACAACAAATAAACAATTGTGTGCTCCCCCATTTGAAGATCTTCAAACAAAAAGAGCGTTATAAACTTATGGATATTAAAAGTTCTAACATTAACGATAATAAGGAATATTTAGAAAAACTAAATAAGCGCCAAAAATCGGAAATCATCTCAAGAGAAGGAGAGATTGAAAATGTTAAGAAGCTTTATGATCAAAAAATTGCAGAAGAAAAAATTCATGGTCAATTGAAGATTCACGAAACTCTTGATCGAAACCAAAAACAAATTATCGAAGCAACTGAAGGTAAACAAGAAAGACTTGATCGGATGAAGCAGAACTTAGCCGATACAAAGAAAAGACTTAGCAAAGAGTCTGAAGTTCTTAAGGCCGCAAATAACGAAAAACTAGAAAATAATAAGATCGTGTATACAGATAAGTTTCAGGAACAATATGATAAGGCAGCTGAAGAATCAAAGGCCATCAATTTTAAAACTAATCAAACATTAAAAGAGATGGACTCGAATACAAAAGCTCAATTGAGAGAAAAAAGTTATGAGACGAAACTCTTAGTAAATCAAGCTGATGCACAAAGCAAAATGGCCATAGAGAACGCTTCTGAAGGAAACTCACGCGATGTAGAGAGAATAAAAAGAGAGCATGCTTACAATGTAAGAAGAACTGAGAAAGAAAACCAAAAAAATATCAAAGAAATAAATGATAAGAATCTGATAGAGAGTGGTGAGAGAACGAGGATCCATAAAGATCAAACAGTGACGACTGAAGCACATCATCAAGAAAAAATTAAGGCCACTGAAAAAGCTTTTCAAGATAAGTACCGAAACTTAACAAAGAATCATTCAGTAGTAATTCAACGTTTAAAAGACCGATTTGCTCAAGAAATTAAGTCTCTTGTTGTAGGTCATACAAAAGAAAAATCTTTAAAGCAGACCAAAAAAGCTGATGACTTCTATCATACTGAAAAACTAAACCCAACAATTAAAGAAGGTTTAGATCACTACATAATAAGTGTTCCTGTAGCTGAACATGAGAAAGAGAACTTTATTTTAAGTGCAGATAAAAGAACAATTAAGCTCAGCTTTGCTAGGAAGTTTGATGAACGCGTTGAGAATGAAAAAGACGAGGTGTTTAACACAAGAAGAAGTGAGACCCTTAAAAAAGAGTTCTTAGTGAAAGATATTCTAGATTCGAGAAAAATTGAAGAAATGTATAGCGATGGCATACTGAGCTATAAGATAAAAAAAGCCTAATTCTACTTCCCCCCTTTTAAAATTATAGGTAAGATTAAGATATGAAAAGACCTCATCTCGTCCATTTTTTAAGTATCTTAACAGAAGAAAATCTCCATATAAAATCGTCGATGACTTTAAAAGAAAACTTGATTTCACAAGGTAAGAACCCTGGCCTAGCCTTGGAAATTGCCCAAGGTATTGTGAAAGGAATTGAAAAAGAAATTCCAAAAGCACGATTCCCTATCCAAGCTTTTAGGATGCTGGTTGGTGAGTATTTCAGCATGAAAATAATCGGACTCGATTCTGAAAGAAATGAAATTTATAAAAAAACATTTGAAAGTAATAGCCGTGGGCAATTTAACTTCAAAATCCCTTTAAATGAACATCGTCGTGAGATAAGTGTCATTCAAATATACGAAGTGGGAACAGCACCAGGACTTGAAATACATCTTGGTACCTTTATTCCACTTAAAATAAGTGACCCTAAAAAAATTGTGATCTGTGATTTTGATAAAACATTAGTAGATACAAAATACTCTACCACCAAAGAAGTATACAGAAGCTTAACAAAACCATTGACCTACTTTCCGACTGTCACTAAGTCGGTAGAAATCATTAGGCAATATATAGATGATGGCCACTACCCTTTTATATTAAGTGCCTCCCCGCACTTCTATGAAGATGCCATGAGAGACTGGCTCTATCAAAATCAGATATACTCAGCAGGAATCTTCCTGAAAGATTATCGACAAGTCTTTAACTTTTTAGATGGAGACCTAACACCAAAAGACCTTAAAATCCAAGGCCTTTATAAGCTGAATCACTTGCTTGATATCCTTATGATGACTGGAGTTCCTAGCAAATTAGTTTTGATGGGTGATAATTTTGAGAGCGACCCAATCATATACCTCTCTCTTTCAAAATTAATCATCGAAGGAATGGACCCATGGAAGCTTTGGAAAGAGCTTGGTGATATGGAAGCATTCCAAATGAACAAAAAGCAAAGTAGCCAACTTCTTAATAAGTTTTATCAACTATCAAATGAAATAAAACGATGGAAATCATCAGAAAATTATCAACCTTGTGAACTGAAGATTTGGATTAGAAAAAAAGTGAACGAAGATAAAATCGAAGTCCCAAGTTTCTTTGATGATCAATTACAACTTGTGGAGCTTTATGAAGGAATGATTCCTGTCAAAACGATCACTAGCTCAGCAGAAGTTCAGGAGCAAATAAAAGAATAAAACCAACTGAGAATACCAGACCCATTTTATGGAATTTCTGGATATGATCTCTTCCAGCTCGATTAGCTAATGCTTTTGTCATAGGCAACTTAGTAAAATCAAATTTGATGACTTCTAAATAGACTCTTAAAGATGCAAGGCAAAGCAAACCTATCAAGACTTCTGGGCCAGGATTAAGTAAACTATTAACTAACATAATACTTCCTATTTTGAGGTGCAAATGAAGGATAAAAACCTTCCAGTCATTAAACTTATCGGTGACGAACAAGAAAACTTTTATCAGTTAGGGCTTAAAGATCGAGAGGATTATTTTGCCCTACTAGAACAGTCAAAAGCACTCATCAAGACTCCTTGGGGCCTCATCAATAAGGCCTTTGAGGAGGTAGCTAAACCTCTGGTTAAGAAACTATGGAAAGAACATAAGGAATTTCACGAGAGAATTCACTCCTATTCTGAAGGCCTCAACTGCCCACCTGATGAAATCATTCTAAGTATGCTCATACCCGAGTTAATGAGTTGTTTTCCACGCTGGCAACCAGCAATACCACCCAAACTATTTGGATGCAGTAGCTACTTCTGTATTAATGAAAAAAATAATATTTTACATGGAAGAATATTAGACTTCCCAATGATGGGAAGCTTTGACACAAATGAAAGATTTATACAACAACGAGCGGGAGATAAGGTTATTACCAGCCTTGGTTCCGCTGGCTTTCCTTACCCAAGTATCTCTGCCTGTAACTCAGATGGTGTCACTCTATGCCTCCACCAGAAATTTACTGATGTCTTTGATCGTAAAGGAAGACCAATTTTTGATTTAGTTTATGACCTCCTTAAATGCTGTTCAACAGAGGAAGATATAAAATCCTTCTTAAGTGAACAGCGCTCCATCACAACATGGTCACTCTACATGTCACTTCCAACAAATAAAGCACTTGAAGTTGAAATTTCATCAAATAAACTTCAATTCAAGGCACATCAAATCGAAAAAAATAAAACACTTTATTTATGTAATTGCATACAAGATCAAGAAGTTAATCAATTAGACTTTCAACCTTTTCAATTCAATCTCTACAATTCTGAAAGACAAGAAATTGCCAAGAAAAAGATTAAAAGACTTGAGAAAAAAGAAATCAACTCCCTTGCTTTACTTCGTGAAATTTCAAGTCCCATCTCTGCAGCTCAAAATAAGGAAATGTTAAACGACCCACTAACTCCATCCACTCTTCAGTCAATTGTTTTTGATATGCAAGAAGAAGAAATTCACACGATTGTAGGAGAAGCTCCTAAAGTGTTCTTAGACAATGTTGCTGTCATAAAAGATATCTTTCACGAGGCCCAACCAATCTATAAAAAACTAAAAGTGAAGCCCTATAATCAAAAATACTATGATGGCTGTAAGCTTCTCATGCAATCGCAAATGGACCTGGAAAAAGAAGATATTCATAGTTCTTATCATAATATTCAAATGGCCATCGATTATCTTAAAGACACACCCAAGTATATTGAGTCTTCCTTCTTTTTTTTAGTCTATCAAGTTCTTCATGAAGAACACAGAAGACAAAGGGAACAACTACTCTTTAAGTTTAAGCAAATTCAACCGAAGCTCCCTCACCGCTTGGTTGATCACTGCATTCTGTTTATTCACAAATTAGAAAGAGAATTAAATAACAAACTCACTACAAATATCGATCAAATAGAAAATGAATCCCTAAAGAAAGTGTATAAAATGGATGAGAAAATAAAATTAGGGGTGATTAGAAGCTTTACTTATAAACTGACATTTCCAAGAGTTGATATCAGTGATGTTATTTATGCTTATGTTAAGTAGCAAATGCCTTTAAGACACTTGCTACTTCAATCATTTATTAATTATTTTGTGAATTTAAAAATCTTTCAATTGATCTAAAGTTTCTGTTCACACAGCTAACATACATAAAGCTAAGCTCTCTTCCAAAGTTTGAACAATACTGAAGGTAAACAGCGTTCTGAAGATCTCTTTCAACTCTTGAAAAATTACTTTGAATACAATTAGTGTAAGACCACTGAACATCACTTCCAATATTTGAACAATACATATAGAAACTTGAGCTTCTCACTTCTCTTTTAATGGCATCAAAGTTTCTATTTACACAAGATTGAAAGCTAAAAGAAACATCTGTTCCAAAATTTGAACAGTGACTCAAAAAAACCATCTTATCTTCTTTTTTAGTCTCAGCAAAAGCACTTGTTCCTAATAGAAATAAACCAATTACTAAAATCACTAATCTTTTCATGAAATCTCTCCTTATATTAATTGTAAATAAATACTAGGTAGCAGATTACAGCTTGGCAACAATGCCAATAATTATAGACGTATACATTCTAGACACTACGTAATTCAAACAACTTAGAAGAAAATCAACCTTTCACTCTAAATAAAAACGACCTTGTATTACTATAGTAATTGAGTATTTCACCAAAGTATTAACGGTATCTAACCGACAGGTAAATATTGAGAATCTTGAAAAAAAGATGAAAGGACAGACAAGTTGAAGCAAGAAATAAAATTCCTATTTTTATTGATATCTCTATTCATCTCTACGCCTGCTCTGACATTTACCTCTTTTAACCAAATCTTACACGATAAAAACTCCAGTATTAGGCTCTGCGGAGATCTTCCCTATAGTAGAGTTCGTAGAGACTGTACCAACCTTAATGGCATGGATTTTAAGGAATGTCTTGAGCGAGAAAAAACCGAACCAATGTTAGTAGAGCAAGACACAAATGAATACCTCTGTGTAAATAGCGAGACCAGCAAAGGGGCAGAGATTCTTGAAACCTTTCTGATTAATAGCAGAGAAGACAATGGGTGTATGGTTAAAAACGTAGAAGCACTCTATGGTGATATTTTGCATAAAGACTCAATTAAAAAACTACTCAAGGCCTACGAAGATACAATAGGAAAGCCTATTAAACTCTCATACGGTATTGATACAAAGAATGCTATTGCCTTCCTATTAATCGACTTTAATAATGTTGAGATACCTGGATATACCAAAAATACCCTTGAATTAAGTTGGAGCGTCTTTAATGAGAAAGGGCCCTGCCAACCTTGGAATGTCTCTCTCATTCATAATAAGCTTCAAAAAGAACTCACCAATATTACTCTCATAAAAGCCATGAAGAAGAAGTTTGACCCGTTAGAAGGTACGAGACAGCTGGCCGGTGATAATGTTTTTGATGGGGATAGATTTAAACAACCTTTCGTCAATGACTTTCAAAGCAGTGGTAGTCTAAGAATCCCTGCATCCAAAAAATAAGTTCTTTTTGATTTTTGACGACCTAGCATATCTCAACTAAAGTTTATATTCACTAGATATAAACTCAGGAATTGAGATGCTAAAAATATTTATTATATTTCTCTCTTTATTTTCTCTTCATAGCTATAGCGATTTCAGCTTTAAGAGAAATATCCAGAATGAAAACCTCTCTTTAAAATCATTGCGTAATTTTGTTTTTTCAAAAGAATTAAAACATTCTTCAAATGCACTTCTCATTATAGTGAATGATAAAATTATTGTTGAGGATTATAAAAATGGTTTTCATAAAGAAATGCCTCATCGAATCTGGAGTATTTCAAAATCATTTACAGGTGCACTTTATGGCATCGCCATTAAAAAAGGTCTCTTATCAATAGATGAAGCTGTACAAAGTTATTATCAGCTTGAGAGCAAAAATCCATATGCTAAATTAATGACCCTAAAACATCTTTTAAGAATGTCTTCCGGCTTTGACTGGAGTGAAGGATATGAGAATAACCCTCTAGATAGCAATGTCATCAATATGCTCTTTATTAGTAATTACCGAGATATGGCAACCTATGCATCCAAGAGAAGTATTAAGCATAAACCTGGTAGCAGGTTTAATTACTCCTCAGGGGAAACAAACCTACTGATGGGAATCTTGCAAAAAAAGCTAAAAGAAAATTATCAAGACTTTCCATGGAAAGAACTCTTTGAACCACTTAATATGAAAAATATTACATGGGAAAAAGACCATACAGACAACTATGTTGGAAGTAGTTACCTCTATATGACAGCAAGAGATCTTGCAAAGTTTGGCAGACTTTATCTAAAAGATGGTGTTTGGGAAGGTAAGCAAATCCTGCCAAAAGGATATGTAGAAGAGACAACAACTGTTGCTCCTTCTTTTTTAAAGACAAAACTCAAAGGAGAAGATAATTCTCAAAGTTATGGCCTTCATTGGTGGTTAAACAAAGATTTAATTAAAGAGAAGAATGAGGGAAGGCCCTATCCTCGCCTTTCAGAAAATGCCTTATTTGGTCTTGGTCATCATGGGCAAACCTTGATCGTTATGCCTAAGTATAACGCCATAGCCGTTAGATATGGTTCTGATAAGGACGCTAGCTTTAATCGTAAAATCTTTACTGATAAATTGGCCGCTTTTTTAAATAGTG
This sequence comes from Bacteriovoracaceae bacterium, assembly GCA_028378565.1. Classification (GTDB taxonomy): domain Bacteria; phylum Bdellovibrionota; class Bacteriovoracia; order Bacteriovoracales; family Bacteriovoracaceae; genus JAAEST01. The sequence continues at coordinate 3,098 of JAONMX010000039.1, read as the reverse complement.
TGAGAGAGAAATGAAAAAACTAATTTACTTACTTCCATTGCTCATCGTTTCTTGTGACTTTCCAAAAGTTATCCCAACGACATTTGCAAAAGATTATTGTAGTTGTAGATATGTTGTCGGCCAATCCAAAGAATATTGTCTGATGTACTCCAAGCAGATCATCTCTCCGACTTCTTGGAGTGAAAACCCTACTGAGAAAGTTGTTGTCGCAAACTTTATTACAAAAGAAGCAATTGTTAAGTATGAATCTAAGAGATATGGCTGTCGGATTGTTTCTAATAATTAAATAATATTTAAGCTTTTAACTTTATTTTTAAAAGCTTCCCTTTCTTTCTTAACTCTTTCATCCATAAATTTTTCTTGTAAATTATCTCTCTTATTTCTTTTAAGATCGATACTTTCATCTGTAGACGCTTGTAAAAATGGCGGCTTCTCTGGATAAGTTACCGGTGGATGATCTAGGGGAAATAGTCTTTTTACGTTTAAGGCCATACCCTAGAATATTACTGATTTAAATGTATCGAAAAAACAGTGCCTTATAGATCACATTAAGCCTATGAGCTTTAAAATTGTGACCTATAAGTTAGGCAATATTAGCTATTAAATAGCTGGGGTTGCGAGAGCAGGATCTCCGAAGATGTGATACCACTTTAAGTTTTCAATGGCAGCTTCAGGATCATCATAGGTTTCTATAAGATGCATCTGACCTTTCATAATAACCTGAGCCAGTGACTCGTTATTTTGTTTTGCAATTGCTTCATTTATAGCAATGGCCATAACCGCAGGTGGATCCCAACTAATATCAACACTTCCACCATAATAAGCAACGGCACCAATTGGTTTTCCATTACTAGTTTCATTCATAAATCTCTCACCAAGACGACCGTTATAATTAAAGCGACCATTCTGGCAGGCAACATCAATGATAATAGGTTTAACTTTTCCTGCTTTAAGATTTTTTACGTCATCTGAGTGATACTCACCTTCTGCAATACTTGACCATGAATTTCCTGAACCATGTCCAATATAGTTTAGAAAAATAGCACCACGATTTAAAGATTCATTAATATTCTCAACGGTAGCATCACTATTTTCTTGTAGAAAATAACTAGCTTCATGCCCAAGAGCACTCACCAGTGGATTAATCATTGCTTGAACATATTGGACATCTGTCGGATCCCAACCTTCATTACTTGCAATACCAATATGATTCTTCTCACCTTCAGCTGAATCCCAGCTCTTAGAGTTATATTCAATCATTTTTGTCACTTGCGAATGAACTTCGGCATTGGTTTGTGCCACAATTCTTCCGTAAAAGACATCGGGAATTTGATCCCCTTCACCACCCATTAGAAAGTTAGGATAATCTGAAGGAGTCACTGTAGATGAGCTTGTTTGAACATAGTGAGAAGGAAAATTATCTTCATGCCCAACAAAAACAGCGTAATCAAATGCTTGCTCTCCATATTGAGACTGAACAAAGCTCTTAACATCATCGGCTGTTTTACCTACTTCAGATAATGCGTGAGAAATAATATTGAAACCTTGTGACTTTTTATAATTGATAAACTCATTGGCACCATCCTCTAAACTATCAGTGTAAAGAACAAGCATTGTTTCATTGCTTTCAATGGAGGCCATAGAAAAAGTTGTTATATTATTTAACTTCACTTTCATATTTGGATAGACTCTTAACCCCTCTTTAAAATTATAAGACACTGGTCTTACAATCACTTTAGTTAACTCTCTTCCCTTGAAGTCTCCTAAATGAACTAACTCAACTTGCTTTTGTCCTTTATTATAAAATTTCTTATTCACATGAAACTTTGAGAGCTCATTCTTCTTGGCACAACGACAAGGTTTCTCTTGTGCTGGAACCGGAAGAAAGTCATATTGAAAAGTATCCCCTAATTCAACATTGAGTTTTATCTCTTCAGGTCTACCTTCAACAATCATTGAGTAAAAAGGCAACTCAGGAGCACCAACTTTCTTAGAGACATTTAATCCATTCATTTGAATCTGCTGGAAATCGTCTTTATAAGGGGCAATCTTTTTTACATTTACATCCATTTCAGAAATTTGAAATGAAATGGACAAGGAATCATTTTCCCATGTCTTGGAAATTGTTTCATCTGCTGTTAGACTAACTGCATCAAACGAAATCTTTGCTGCAAATAATGTGCTCGAAAAAGCACAAACCAATGTAAAGAGAAGCCCTAAACTAACTTTATTCATATAACCACCATATTTTTAACGTTCTATTGCTTAGCGGTATTTCTAAAAACAAACTTGTTTAAAACTGAATTGCTTTTTTAAAACCGGAATATATGTCCAGTTTTTTTTATTTTAATTAAATCCTGACTAACAAGATTGGTTATAAAGTGATATTGAATCCTTAATTTTATAAATGCTAAGGAGAAATGAATGAATTTGTTTAAATGCTCACTAACAGTGATTACTGCCCTTGTATTAATGGTTTCAGGGTGTCAGGAACAAGGTAAGCTTGGAAGCCAAGATAACCCTGTAAAGCTATACTTCACACCTTCAGTAGATAGTGACACCATCACATCTAATAGTGTTGATTTCATCAAATTTCTGGAAAAAGAAACTGGATTATTCTTTAAAACAGGTATTCCTACTAACTATGTGGCCGTTGTTGAAGCATTTGGATCACAGAGAGCAGATATTGCAGTAATGAACTCTTTTGGTTACCTCATGGCCAATTCAAAATATGGTGCTGAAGCAAAACTTAGAGTTATTCGTTACGGACATGATTACTATCAAGGTCAAATCATTGCCCATGTTGATAGCGGAATTAAAACAGTTAAGGATATCCAAGGAAAGAAGTTTGGATTTACTGATCCATCATCAACAAGTGGATACATGTTTCCTCTAAAAATTCTTAACGACAATAACGTGAAGCCTGAAAGAACAACATTTCTTACGAAGCACGATAATGTTGTGACGAGTATCTATCAAAAACAAGTTGATGCTGGTGCCACTTACTACTCAGCTCCTGCTGCTGATGGAACAATTAGAGATGCAAGAAGCCGTGTTAAAACACAATACCCTGATGTTGAAGATAAAGTTAAGATTAT
>JAONMX010000038.1 GCA_028378565.1 Bacteriovoracaceae bacterium | reverse complement strand
ATAAACAACGTCTTTAAGCTTTGGAGTAATGGTTTACACCACAGTAATGGGACAATATCCTTTTTGGTGTCAATCTAGCCTAGATGACGTCAAAAAGTGATGCCCATTTGCCCCCAGGTGCCAAAGTGCTACCGAAAGCAAAGGGAAACAGGAGAAGAGAATGAAGTTTATGAACAAGCAAAAAAAGAGACTGGCCCCAATCGTATTAGCAACAATGCTACTGGCACCATCTGTCCTACTAAGCGATGCTTATGCACAAGGTAGACGAGACAGAGACGGTGATCGTCGAGACGGTCAAAACAGAAATGATCAACGTGTTAATGACAATTGGTCAAAAAACTACATTGGAAAAATCTCTTTTAAACTAGAAGATGATCCAACTCTTAATGCAAAAATTCAAGTTGCAAAGAATTTAACGGCAAAATTAAAAACGGCAAAAGAAGAATTCGAAGCTAAAAAAGTAGCAAGAGATAATGCTAAGAAAGAAGTCGAAAAAATTGAAAAAGCAATTAATAAACTGACAAAAGAAACTCTAGAATCACTTCAAGAAAAAAATAAATTAAAAGCAGCACTTCCAGGGCTACAAAGCGAGCTAGGTGCTCTTCAAACTCAAGTTGAACTAGCACAAGTTAGTTTTGATAGTATTGAAACTCAGGTCAATAAATTAGAACAACAACTTTTTTCAACAAGAACAAATCTAAAAACAAAACAAGAAGAGTGTAATGCTGCTCCAACTGATGCATGTAAGCAACAAGTTAAGCAATTAACTAAGAGAGCTAATAATCTTCAAGCACAACTAGATTCTAAAAAGCCACTTAAGGTAGCTGCCAAAACAGCGCTTGATGAAAAAACGGCCGCTAGAAATGCTAAGAACCAAGAAATTAACCAATCAAATAAAAGAGTTGCTGCAATTGATAAAGCAAACGAAGAAAGAGCAGGAAAACTATCTGTACAACAGAATAAGTTAACAGGAGCGAAAACAACTCTATTAACTGCTGCTCAACAACTATCCCCTGTTCAAGCAAAGTTTGAAAAAACTAAAAAAGATCAAGAAAATGCTGTTGAATCTCGTGACCAAGAAAAATTCAAGCTCGTTACAAGAATTATGAGAATGAACAGACTTGGAGCTGACGAGGGTATCATCGGTGGTGATATTGACGGAGTTTTCTTAGCAGAACTAAGAGGTATTAGCTTTGGTCAAGAAGATGGTGACAGAGATGGTTCAATCGAAGGTACAACTGCTGGAAAAAGAGAGTCATACGCTAGAGGTAAAGCTCAAGGCGAAATTGATGGACGCCAAGAAGGTCAAAGAAGAGGATCAGAAGATGGTATCCGTGAAGGTGCAGTTGCTGGAAATACTTACGCTGCACAAGTTGAAGGCCGTGAAGCTGGAAATATAAGAGCAGAGAATTCAAATGCGGCTCAAGTTGGTACAACTCAAGGTAGAAGTGCTGGTATGTCTAGAGCTGTTAAAGATGGTACATCAAAAGGTAATGCTATTGGTGAAGCGGAAGCGATCAATGACTACGAAAGCAGAACTCTTAAAAATGAAGACTTAAAAGGTCAGTTCGCAGGAGCATTTGCACCTGTAGTACCTCGTTACCCTGGCTTTAATTGTGTTTATCGTTCAAGAACAAGATATAGTGGTGATAACTATGAGTGGAGAAGATATTCTGACTACCGTGTAGATTCAGAACTATGCCCTAACTTTATTCCACGTCACCCAAAACTTAGAAAAGTTAGAAGTAAGATCCTTAAACAAGCGTTTGTTGATGCTTACTTATTTACTTACAGAAGAAGTAGACGAGCTCACTATGTTGAAAGAATTGATAATATTTATCTAGGAACATATGAAAATTCTAGAAGTGCTGCTTTTGAAGAATTTAGAAACAGGGCTTATCCAGAAGATTTAGAAGCTGGAAGAAGAGCTGGATATGATCAAGAGTTTGGTCCAACTTATGCAATGGTTAAAGAAAGAGTTTTCAAACAAACTGAAGCTGAGTACAGACAAAATCCTGATCGTGGATCAAATGAATATAAGTCAACATATACAAATGTTGAAGGACAGACATATACAACTCGTTATAACGAAATCAAAAATGATAATTATAATAGAGAAGAAGATGCTACTTACAGAGGTAACGTAGCGGCACAAACAGAAAAGTTCAGAAAGATTAGAAAGGCTCAAGTTCAGTCAATCTATGAAAATAACTCTGTTTTAAAGTATGTTGGTGGAGAAATCGCTGATGGTGGTGTAAATGGTATCGCAAAAGCAGATGGTGTATTTCAACCAGGTGAGACAATTTTCCACAACGTTATTGTAAGAAACTACGGAAAGAAAGCTGCACAGAACGCAAAAGTAACTTTAGAAAATGGTCAAAGCTTTAAGCTACCGACTATTCCAGCGGGAAGCCAAGTGATCATCAAAGGTGCTGGACAATCTAAGGTTGCAGGTAATGCAACAATCGGTGGAACTCATAAAACGAATGCAAGAGTTTACTCTCCACTTACAAGTGAAGCAAGCGTTCAAGGTAGACACTACGCTAATACATCTACAGGACAAGTTAATTTAAGTGATACTAAGAAAGTTCAAGTTCAATACCCTCTTAGCCTAAGTGCTCTCGCTACAGATAGTGAGTTACTTTTCAACCAAGAGAATGGTTTAAAACTTTCAGTTAGCAACAACTCTAAGAGAAAGTATAGCGGACCACTTACAATTAACCTTTCAGCTAATGCTAGTGGAAATATTGTAAAGAAAGGCTTTGCTCAACTTAATTCTCTAAGTGGTACAACAAACTTAGATGATGCGAGTATCTTAGTTAATAATACGGCTGATCTTTACTCACCGATTACAATTACAGCTAAGATTCAGAAACAAGGCGTAACTTTAGGTGTTGTAAATAGAAGACTAGATACAATGGCAAAAATTGCTTTTGCTGATAAAAAAGACGCAAACGTAATCCTTGCTGACGGACAGAAATCAAGCAAAGATTTAGTTGAACTAATGAATGCTGAAGGTGGAATGAATAAAGTTTCTATTCTTGATACTTCCCTTGCCATGAATAGAAATGTTCTAGCAAAAGGACTTAATAAGAAAACTGTTCTTGTTATCGATAATGGAAGAGGCTCATCTCTTAAAGGTGTAGAAGCTGTTGTTAAAAATTCTACAGACTCAGCAATGATCTTTGTCGATGACAACTCAACTGGGATTAATACTGCCAGAAGAGCTTCAACTTTCAAAGATGCATCAGTTATCCCAGCACAATTAAAAGGGATTAACGGATTACTACCATTAGTATTTACTAATAAGTATCAAGCAAACCTAAAAGATACAACGGTAGCAATGCAAGCAACAAATAAAGGTTACAAGTCACTTCTTAAAGTTGCAGAACTGATGAAGATGAATAATGCTGACGCGGTAGCAATTGCAAAGAATGAAATTAACAAAAAGAACTTCTTCAATGTTAATGAAAAAATCCAAGCAATGACTGTTCTATCAGCGGGTGAGATCTTAAATGTAAATGCTGCTTACATTGCACAAGACAGTGATAAGTTTGAAAAAATGCTTGAGAAGGGTGACGAGTTAATCTTTCAAGCTGTCTTAAATGAAGTTGAAGGTGAGAAAGTTAAGGATCATAACGAAAGTACTGTTCTTACTGCTGCAGCTTTATATTACAATCTTGAGAGTGCCATGGACAAATTTGATCCATTAGATGATACTCTTAAAGGTAAGATTGAAAATGCTGTAGAAGCAAGAATTAGAAATGTTCTTAAAGGTAAAAAAGGGTTCCTAGGATTTAGAAAGAAAGGAACTTTAGATGCCCTTAAAAAACATGATAAAGGGTTGTATAATAAATTAAATGATAACAAATACATCCATTTACCATTCGACCTTGAAAATGATGATCCAAATGACTGGTCATTCATCTCAAGAAATTAAAAAATTAATAAGGGCCCCATTCTTTGGGGCCTTTTTTCTCATTTCCCTACTCTGTTTAATTTTATCTTCGTGTCATCAAAGTAAAAAACCTCTTAAAATTGCTTTCATAGATACAGGTTTTTGTCCTGATCTCATTGAAACGAAGAAAAATATTACCATTCATAAAACAAGAGAGTTCGCAGGACATAATGGTCTCTATTGTGAAAATTTTAAAAAGACGAACCGCCGTTTTCATGGGCACTTGGTTTTAGAAAATTTCTTAAAACACCTTAAAGTTAAGGACCAAATAAGTGTCTTCCCTCTTGTGGTCTTTGATAACAGTGGGAAGCAATCTGCCTTTGCTTGGCGAAATGCTCTTCATTTTATTCAAGAAAACAATATGGATTTGATGATCAGTGCAAGTGGACTAAAGATTAATAAAGGAGATTCAAAATCATTGGCCCTCCCTGAAGACCTCACTGTCTTAGTCGCTAGCGGCCAACGAGGTATTGATATTAATGATAAAGACAATCTCTTTCCTCAAAGCGATCCTTCAAAGCAGCTTCTATTAATTGGAAGTTACTTTCCACCAATTCTAAAAGGAGATCATCACAATCTCTTTAAGAAAACTCTGCTATACCAAAGTAAAATAGATTACTATTTTCCAGATTCTATAGGTAAAAGAAACTTGGCCGGATCTTCATATGCTGTTAGTGTTGCGGCAGCTAAAGCACTCAATCTCTGCCTGATAGAGCTTAATGACTTAAAAAATTGCCTGTCAAAACACAAAAAGGCCTTAAGCTTTGCTAACTCTCCAACTCAAGCCTTCACTTATTAAATCCACTAGTTAAGTGCTTCTTTAGGTGCAAGCTACCTATTTTCCCCTTCTTTATAATCAAGTCCTTAGTTATAATTTAGAAAAAGAATAAATTGAGATAAATTATGAAAAATACAATACATTTTATCCTTTCCTATTTACTGATCATGACCAGCTTACCGGTTATGGCCGCAAAGTATTCAGACCCTGATGTGCAAAAAGCATATGAAGAATGTACTGGCAGTAATGATTATAGAGATGACGATACTAAGTATTGGGATAGTGAAACTAATAGATGTTTAAATACCGGACGAACTTCAGCTCAAAGAGAAGCATTTAAGGCCTGTGAAGATAAGCCTGATGATCAAAAAGAAGAATGCTATATGAATAACGCCAATCAAGCTTCAGGGGTATTTGAAGGTGATGGTAAAGATGATGCAGATGGAGACAAAGGGACTAAGAATATGGCCACTGCTGTCTCGGCCATTTACAGTACTTATCTTATTATTTCCTATTGGGGCCAAGGTCATACAGCAGCAGAATGTACATCAAAAAGAATTTTCAATGTGGCAAGTATCGCTAATATTGTGCTGGACCTCTATTTAAGAAGCCAATCTAAGAAGAAATTCGAAGAACTTAGTAAAGACTATGATAAAGAAACCGCTGAATTCTTTGATCGTGAAGATGGAAAAATGATTAATAATAATTACGAAGCTCAGCTACGCGCTTTTGAGTATTTAAAACAAGAACAGGAAATGGTAGCAAAGTTTTCTAAGCAAAGGGCCACTGCCTATATGGCCTTAGGTGTGGCCTACGCAGCGGCACTTGGTTTTGCTATTTACGAAATGGTCTCTGTAACGGCCGTACCTTGTATAAATAGTTCAGAAGCAGATCAAGATAAGGCAAGTCAAGCAGGGAAAGATAATCAAGCCGCTGCAAAAACAACAGATGGAGTTAGTAAGGATGCAACCACTCCATACGGTGCTGTTTCCGGTTTTGGCGGAGGTGGGTCTTCCGCAGGGATTGCCATTGCTTCTGGAGTGATGACAGGACTTAACGTAAAACTAATGTCAGCGGCTAAAGATACTCAAGAAGATGCTGAAAGTAATGCTGAGAAAATTCAAGAAGTGATGGATGGTTTTAAAGAGGCCATTGCAGAAAGTTGTCCTATGGGACGAGAGGATTTATCTAATCCAAGATGTTATTGTTATACATCAACAGGTGATCAAAACACTAACCGTTCAAAATCTAATATTTGTAAAAACCTTTGGGCAGAAGATAATAAAAACTATATGGCCCAAGCTGGTGATTACGCTGGAAAAAGACAGCCTGCTCAAGGATGTATGACTGTAACAAATAAGTACGATCCGGGATGTCGCTGTAAGAAAATGATCAATACAGAAACAAAGCAAAACGCCTGTCAGAAAACATCTTTTGGTCCATCATTAATTCAAGGACCGTTTGCTAATACAGCACTAGCGAATACAGCAGGACTTTTAAACTCTGTTCCTTCTGGAGCAAATAATGCTTTAGAACAAATTATGAACAGTAATGCTGGCCAAGGGGCAGCAAAGATTAATGCCATTACCGATGCAGGACTTAAAGCAGAGGCCAAGAAGTTTGGAATGCCTGCTAGTTTAGATGCCTTTGATAAACTCTCTGATAAAGTTGTTAAGTCAATGCCAAGCTCTCTTTTAAATAAATATGGAAATAATGAAACTCTTGATAAACTTGCTTCAGGTTCCCGTCCTGCAAACTCTGCCATGGATGCAGTTTTAACTAAAGCAAATGAAAAAGGTGCCTTAAAGAAATCACTAAGTTTATCAGGTGGAAAAGGCTCACTTGCTGTTAGAGGTAAGAAGAAAAAAGGTAAGTATAGGTTCAATTGGGATGCTGATGCTAGTAACAGTAAAGTTCAAGAATTTGCAGCTTCTGATGCAGATGATTCTCAATATCAATATAACCAAAAACAAATTATTGATAATGACTCCGTTTCCATTTGGGATGTTATTAGCAACCGATATAATACAAGTGGTATGCGAAGACTCTTCCAGGACTAATAAAATATATAAAGATAAATAATGATGAATAATGAAAAATCTCCAATGAAAAAACTCGATTTAAAACTTCATGGTTTAGAGCAATATCATTTAGAAATGTATGATGACTTTCTTTTTGAACCTCTTTGTATTCCTGATCTTATCAAACTCAATGAAGATGCCCTTAGTGCTGGAATTGAAATTCAGCCCGTCAGTAGTTTTAGAGGTTTTGAGCAACAACTTTTTATATGGAATGCAAAAGCTTGTGGTGAAAAAACATTACTCGACTCAAATTCGAAAATATTAGATTTCAATAGTCTCACTAAAGAAGAAATTGTTTTTGCTATTTTAAGATGGTCTGCCCTTCCTGGCTTTAGTCGTCATCACTGGGGATCAGACTTTGATGTGATTGATGCTGGAATTTTAAAAGAAAATCCAGAATATGATGTGCAGCTTATTCCAAGTGAGTATGAAGCTGGTGGTATCTTTGAAAAACTAGGATCTTGGCTTAAGGACTATCTTGCTGGTAGTCCTTTCTCACGCCCATATGAGATAGATCAAGGTGGTGTGGCACCGGAGCCATGGCATCTTAGTCACAAAGCTTCGGCCCTTATTTATGAGCAAAAGTTAAATTTTGAATATTTTGATTCTGTCGTTCAAGGAGAACTTTTTAATCATCTGGACCTTAATGAAATAATCAGAGAAAGATCAAAAGATATTTTCGAAAAGTATGTCATCAATACTTGCTCTTAAAAGTGAATCATTAATTAATCAACCATCCCCACCGCTTTTTTCCAGTCATCTGTTGGTGGAATAAGCTTTCGCTTTTGAAGATCCATTAATCCCACATTCAATTCAAGTGTAGAACATAGATCACCATTTTCATTTCTCATTTCTTGTTTAAGAGAACTTACTAAAGGATTCTTTATCTCAGTGACTTTACTGGTGATAGTAATTTGCTCACGATTCTTGATTTCTTTTTTAAAGGTTAAATGAAGGTCTAAAATCACAGGTCCAAGCTTGAGTTCTTGAATTCGATCCAATCCAAAACCATTCTTAGTGATAAAGTCCCAGCGTGATTCCTCATATATCTGTAAATAAGTGGCATTATTCATGTGTCCGAAGGTATCGAGGTGTCTTTCAAGAATTGTGAGCTGATAGTTAAATGTCTGAAAATCCATAGTGCTGCCTTTATTTTCTGCCAGTTTTTAAAGTTGGCCATGATTTTAGCGCATGAACTACCTCTCTTTGAAGCTCTTTTATATCAACAAGTTAGGTTGCTATTACCATAAAGTAAAAAAAGTCGGCCCTTAGCTTAAGAAATACCCGAAGAATCCGATAAGTCTTTAGTAAAATAGTATTAGTTACTAACAAAACGGAAATACTTATGAAAACTTTGAAACAATTATTTATCCTTCTATCTATGGCCACTGTGAGCAGCACGTTCGCAAATGGACTTAATAGAAATGATTTTGTTCCTGTTGGACAAGGATCACCTAGTTTTAAGACAAATGATAACTATTTCTATTCTAATATTTTAAAAAAATGTGAAGGTGAATTACCAGCTATCTCATGGAAAAATATTGGAAAAAGTGGAGATTCAATCTGGCAAAACAGTGTTAGTTCAATCGATGGAATTGTTTCTAAAAAGAAAAACGAATTACCACAATCTCTTCAGAGCTATCTTAGTAGCTTATCAGATACAGAGGAAGCACAAACAACAAATGAGCCCTCACTAGCAGATAGACAAAAAAATGAGCTTAAACGATTAATGAGAGCTAACTGTATGAAACAAAACCCTCAATCAGTTTATACAGATGGAGATGGTGTAGAAAGACGTAGACTTAATATTCCGCAAACGATTCCAATGGATTTAAGTGAATGTGAACAGATAATTACAGGTGTCGATTCAACAACATTCGAGACAGCTTTTAATGAGTTTAATACTGCTGCGACAGCAGGAGCAAGTACCGTTATTGATGCTGGCGGAACAATGTCAGATCTTGCACAACAATATGAAGGTCTTTCACCTAAAGAAAAGAAACTAATTGGTGGAGCCTTTTCTGAGCTTCTTATTCACTGTGAGTTAGCAAAAACGGTTTTAGCTGGAACTGATTTTGAAGATCCAGATGCTTTAAGTTCAGAAAGTGTAGACTCATCTTCAGGTGCCATGATGGCCTGTATGAATTCTCCAAATCCACAACAATGTATGATGCAAAACTCTGGATCAAAGGTGAGTTGTAAGAATAATGGTGTTGAAACTCAAGACTTTGTTCAGTGTAAAAAAATCACAACTTGGCTAGAAGGCTTTACTATTGCCAAGCAAGGCCTGCAGATGACTCAACAAGTGAGAGTGCTAGATAACCAAATGGACATGCAAGCAGATATTATGCAAAAGCAAACTCAAGAAGGTGGTGTTGGTATTAAAGACACACTTGAGGTTCAAAAAGAAGGTGTAGAGCAACAAGCAGGTATGGCCAATGAAAGAGCAACTTTTGATGCTGCCAAAGCGGCGATTCTTGCGGGTATGATTTCAGAAATGCCTACAAGAGAAAAACTACTCACCTCATGTGAGAAGTCTTTTACAAAAGCGAAAGAGAGCGTTTTAGGGTATGCAGATCAAGCTATTAACGATGAAGATGCTAAAGCTGGTTATAAAGAGATGCTCACCGGAGCAGATGCCGATAATCCAAGTCAAATTACAGCTCGTAGTGCCTGTAATAAACTTGTTATCAAAACCTCTGTTGTTATGAACCAAAAAGCCAGAAGTAAGTTTAAGCTGGCGGCTTTTCAGGCGGGAACTGATGCTGTTGCCAATATTGCCAAGGGTGCGATCTTAAATAAGCAAGCGGATAAAATTGGTGATGCAATTGATGATATTGAAGATCATACTCCGCCAGAATTTAATCCATGGGCAAACTATGAAGATGCAATGGCGTCTGAATGTATTGCGAACCCAGATGCAGAAGGCTGTATTCAAGCACAAGAACAATATCAAGATTACTACGGTGGAAACTTTAGAATTAATGGAGATCGCGGTGTGAACTCTCAGGGAACAAGCCTCTCTGACATCAGTGGCCGAGACGGTGACCTTGATGGAGCCTCAGGAAGTGATGGGCCTAGAAACCTCATTCCAAATAGCTTTGGATCCATTAATACTCCAGGTTCCGAAAGTAATGAATTTGCAGACGCACCCGTTGCCGCAGGATCAATGAAGAAAGTAAATGGTGGTGCCGGAGGCGGTGGCGGCGGAAGTGCTGGTGCTGTGAGTGCTCCAGGCGGTGCTCCTAATACAGGTGGCGGAAAAAACGCAGCGTCTTCTCAGTTAGGAAAAGGTGTAAAAGTTAAATTTAGTGGTACTGGTGGAGGATCACTTGCCTTTAGAGGCGGACGTGGTCTTGCTAATGCTGGTAAGAAGAGAACAAATGGAAACCCTCTTTCTAATCTCTTTGGTAAAAAAGGAAAAAATAATAAAGGGAAGCTTATGGACTTCAGAGGCCCTGCTTCCGGAATTGGTTCAAAGAAAGGAAGTATTTTTAATATGATCTCTAATCGATACAACTCAGTTGCAAAAGATAAGAGATTAAAAGAGTATAAGTTAACAAAGTAATCTTACTTAAAAGGACCATGTCCTTCTAGGTTTAGTAAATGCTTTGAAAACTCTCCATACTTAACTGTTGCTTTTTCAAGCTCTAGTGGAAGCATTGGACAACCATACTTTCGACCTTCAGTATCGTTCTTTTCTAAAATAGAAATTCGCTCTTCTACATTATCTGACATTTTTTGATTCTTAAACGTAGAGCAATTTACTCCTTCATCAAAAGCATGATCAATATAACGTGACCAATCTAATTCTTTAACTTGTACCCAACGATCATTAACACATTGGACATATGGTCCTTCGTTGAACTCTACTCCTAAAACATCATCATTTTTTTGTAAAACATGGTTCCAGAATCTCATACCGTTAAAGTTTGCTATTAAATCTCCATAAGATTTTACACCAGTGGTTTGAGCACCCATATAACCAGTTTCGGCCTTGTAACCTATTTTCATAGCTTCTTTAATGCCCTTACCTTTTAAGTAATTCTTTTTAAAGTAGTTATATCCACTGCCCATGAAGTGTTCAAATTTATCCCAACCAAGCAGGACACCATTAACTTTAATTAATTGAGCAGATGGATCTCTAAAAACTCGTGCATAGACACCAGGTATAATTGCTTGATACCATTTGAAGTCTTGGTAAATTCCATCACGTATACTTACTGTAATACGATCAACTTCTTCCGCATCCATAAGCCACTTATTAAATTCACCTGTCCAATGATTTCTAAAATATTTTCTCAAAGACTTATAAAGACGTTTTTCATTACAGCCTTTATTCTTTTTATTCGCTCTTTCCATTGCTTGTTGGAAATACTCATTTGATTTCTTATTGATTAGATCCAAACTATCTTCGATAGGAGTAAATCTATTTGTGAAGCTATCAACTTCAGCCGCACTTAGCGAAGCTTGTGTGAGTAATGTTACAAGGCTCAACGCC
>JAONMX010000037.1 GCA_028378565.1 Bacteriovoracaceae bacterium | reverse complement strand
ATTTATTTCCAAGAAGTGTTGGTTCTCGAAATTTAAAAGATGATTTAAATCGTATGTATTGCCATGACTTTAGAGATATTGATTATCGAACAAAAGATCAAGTTCCAAAAATATTAAAAATGATTAAGCAAATAAGCTTTGATGAACAAAATTTATTAAGAGGGCACTTTATCTCCCTTATGTCAGGCTTTCCTGATTTGATGATACAAATGGAAAATTTTAGTGATGGAAAAGAGGTCTTGGCCCAGTCCTATACACATAGTTGGAATCAGTGGGCAGAAGGTGAGAATAGTAAACTTAATAAGAATATATTCTTTGAAGAAGTTCTTACTGTAGAGAAGGTTGATCGAGGTATTTATTTTAATAGATATCAACCGAAATTTGGAGTTAACCTTGATGTTAATTTAGGCGAACTAGATGGAACGAATCAAAAGGTTGGTAAGTTAAAGACAACATTTCATCTTACAATTAGTAAAAAGTTTCTTTCTTGGGCCATTCGCAATTGGAAAGGTAAGGACTTGTCTGATAAGGATGTTGTGGAAAAAGTGATGAAGCCTTTCAGAGTGATTGTGAAAGATGATATTGATAGAAATTGGACAAAACTAGGCCTAACAAAAAGTAACGATAATCTTAATGAATTGATTATTAATGAGCTTTTAACTCAAGTTACTATGTATGAAGGGAAGTTTTTTAAAGATGAAAAAGGTGTCCTAAAAATACCAATCGATGTCAACTTTGGGACATTTGCTCTCAAATATCTAAGATTTCAATATTTTGTAAAACAGAATGAAGGGGCAAGGGAAGAGAAGCTTGCTAAGCTTCGTGACCTACGTAACTAACTATTCATTAGCTTTAAACTGTGTTAGGTATTATCCATGGCAGATGATAAGAAAAAGAAATCTATTGATCCTGAAATAATGGAAAGAGAACTCAAAGAGAACCTTGAGAAAAGAATTCCTGAAATCATAGAGATTCTTCCTTCAAACACTTCAAAAGAAGATAAAGCTCAATTTGAAAAAGACGTTGTAGATGTCATCCAATCTGTTCTCACTAATGAAGGTAAAGAACTCATAGAGGTTAAAACTTCTAAAGATGTCGTTGTTCACGACTCAGGAAAGCCTGATCAGTTTAGAACTTACTTACGTGAAATCAGTCGTTACGAACTCCTATCTGAAGAGCAAGAAAAGGCCTTAACAAATGCTTTAGCAGAAACTGGCGATATTGAAGTTGCAAAGAAACTTGTTCTTCATAACCTTAGGCTTGTTGTCAAAATTGCTATGGAATATCGATCCACTTGGCAAAATGTTATGGACCTTATTCAAGAAGGCAATATTGGTTTAATGAAGGCCGTCAG
Organism: Bacteriovoracaceae bacterium; assembly: GCA_028378565.1. Taxonomy (GTDB): domain Bacteria; phylum Bdellovibrionota; class Bacteriovoracia; order Bacteriovoracales; family Bacteriovoracaceae; genus JAAEST01. Next base: position 11,900 of record JAONMX010000037.1, on the reverse strand, counting down.
TAAGTATGATCCTGATAAAGGGGCCAAGCTAAGCTACTATGCGAGCTGGTGGATACGTTCTTATGTACTAAAGTTTATTCTTGATAACTTTAGACTTGTGAAAGTTGGAACCACCAATGAGCAAAAGAAGATATTTTACAATCTAATGAAAGAAAAAAATCGACTTCTCTCACAAGGGTTAGAGGCAGATTCAAAAACTTTAAGTGAGAATCTTGGAGTTAGTGAAAAGACACTTGTGTCTATGGATTCAAGACTTACTTCCGGTGGGGAAGTCAGTATTGATGCCAGCCTTGATTCAGACGACGGAGCTGCTAAGTTTTCAGACTTCTTGAAAGACTCTTCACCTTCGGTAGAGGAACAGGTCGCTGACGCGCAGAGCATTGGTCTCCTTAATGAACACTTACAAGACTTTGTCTCCAACCTTAAGGAAAGGGACAGGGAAATCTTTAAAAAACGGCTACTTAGTGAGGTTCCTCCTAGCCTTCAGGCCATTGCCAATGATTACGGCGTTAGCCGAGAGAGAATTCGCCAAATTGAGGAGCGTTTACTAAACAATTTAAAGGTTTACATGTCAGAGCACATTCGATAATAAAGTACATTCACAGTTGCATAAGTAATTGGTAAAGCGCCTCGCACCCGGTCAAAAGCTGGAGCGTTGGTAAGTAGGAGTTTAAAATGACTAAAGAAGAAAGAGCAGAAATCGTTAAAAACATTGGTACAAAATTTGGTAAAGGTGCTACAGACACAGGTTCAGCATCTGTTCAGGTTGCCCTTCTAACAGCAAGAATCAACGGACTTAAAGGTCATTTTGCTGCAAATAAGCATGATAACCACTCAAACCGTGGTCTTCTTAAGATGATTGGACTTCGTCGTTCACTTCTTAAGTATGTTAAGAAAACAAATACTGAGATTTACACCGGATTAATTAAAGAATTAGGTTTAAGAAAATAGTCTATATTCACATAGACAAATTTAAGGAGACTTCGGTCTCCTTTTTTTTGGCAAAAATTGAAGGAATTAAGCTTATTAGATGGCCATATCTATGGGATTTTACTAAGCTACTGATAATAATTTAACCGGTAGTAGGTTTGTTATCGATAGGAATCCAAGGGATATTTGAGAAAGTAAATAATCTCTTACTTTTTGAAATATCTTTTGCATTCCACATACAAACTCTACCCACATTTAAGGAGTATTTTCGTGAACGAAAATAAAAAAGAGTACCGTTTAGAATACGGTGGAAGAGAAGTTGTAATTGAAACTGGTCGTATGGCCAAGCAAGCAGATGGTTCTGTTCTTGTTTCTTCTGAAGGAACACAAGTATTAGTAACTGTTTGTAGTGCTACAAAAATGAAAGATGGGCAAGACTTTTTCCCATTACTTGTTGAGTACACAGAAAAATTCTACGCAGCTGGAAAATTTCTTGGTGGATTTAGAAAAAGAGAAGGTCGTCCAACTGATCAAGAAACATTAAATGCACGTCTTATTGATAGACCATTAAGACCACTTTTTCCTAACGGTTATATGTTCGACACTGTTGTTTCATGTACAGTTATTTCTTATGGAGAAAATGGTGACCCAGAAGTTCTTGCTGCTTTAGGAGCAAGTGCTGCTTTAACAATCTCTGATATCCCATTTGAAGGACCAATTGGTACTTGTAAGGTTGGACGTATCGATGGACAGTTTGTTTTAAACCCATCTCATTCTCAATTAGAAGAATCAGATATGGAAATTATCGTTGCTGCTAGCTCTGATGCCATTCTTATGGTTGAAGGTGAAGCTAAGTTAGTCCCAGAGAAAGAAGTTCTAGAAGCAATCTTCTTTGGTCATGACAATATCAAGCAATACGTTGATGTTCTTAAGAAAATGCAATCAGAAGTAGGGAAGCCAAAAAGAGAATTTATCTCTGCTTCATCAAATACTACTTTACTTGAGCAAGTGAAGTCACAATTTGGAACTGATGCTAGAGCAGCTATTTCAATTGTTGATAAAATGGAAAGACAGAAAGCTACAAAAGCACTTGAAGCAAAAGTTTCAGAAGCAATGAAAGCTTCACCAGAGACTTTTGGTTTAACATCTGATGATTCTTTTGGAAAAGAAGCATACAAAGGTGTTGATGAATTAATGTATGAACTTCTTAGAGGAGATATCCTTGATGAAGAAAAAAGAATCGGTGGACGTAGACTTGATGAAGTTAGAGATATTGAAACAGAAACAAATATCTTAACAACTCCACACGGATCGTCTCTTTTCACAAGAGGTGAAACTCAGGTTATGGCCGCAGTTACTATCGGTGGTGGTGCTGGTGAGCAAATGTCTGACAGAATTGTTGGAATTAATTATGACAGATTCTACCTTCATTATAACTTCCCTCCATATTCTGTAGGTGAAGCTCGTGGTGTAAGAGGTGTTGGTCGTCGTGAACTTGGTCACGGTAATCTTGCTGAAAGAGCACTTAAAGCTGCTCTTCCAACTCCAGAAGAGTTCCCATACACTTGTCGTGTTGTTTGTGAAGTTATGGAATCAAATGGTTCAAGTTCAATGGGCTCAGTTTGTTCTGGTTCAATGGCAATGATGGATGCAGGTGTTCCACTTAAGTCTCCAGTTGCAGGTATTGCGATGGGGCTCGTTACAGACGGTGATCGTTTTAAGATTTTAACTGACATTCTTGGTGATGAAGATCACCTTGGTGATATGGACTTTAAAGTTGCAGGATCTAAAGAAGGTATCTCAGCTATTCAAATGGATATTAAGATTACAGGTCTTACAAGAGAGATCGTTGAGAAATCAATGGCCCAAGCAAGAGAAGGACGTCTTCATATTCTAGCTGAAATGGAAAAAACAATTGCTTCTCAAAGAGAAGAGTTCAAAGCTGGTGTACCAAGAATTCATTCATTTAAAATTGAAACTGATAAAATTGGTGCTCTTATTGGACCTGGTGGGAAGAACATCAAGGCCCTTCAAGAAAACTTTGAAGTTACAATGGAAGTTGCTGAAGATGGAACTGTTAAAGTTCTTGGAGTTGATACTGATAAAATTAAGCAGTGTATTGAGCTTGCAAAAATGCAAATCACAGGTCCAGAGGTTGGAGCTATCTATGATGCAACAGTTGTAACAATCAAAGAATACGGTGCTTTCGTTGATATCGTTCCAGGTGTAAGTGGACTTGTTCACATTTCTGAAGTTGCAGACGACAGAGTGAACGATGTTTCTGAATACCTAAGCGAAGGTGACAAAGTTAAGATTAAGGTTCTTGAAGTTGATAGAATGGGACGTTTAAAGTTCTCAATCAAAGAAGCTCAAAAACTAGAGAAAAAAGCTAAGTAACAATTAATTAGTAAGAGGTTTTTATGTTGAAAGTGAAAGTAAAAACACTAGATCATTTTGATGGCTCTTTTGCTCTCCCTGCGTATGAAACGAAGGGAGCTGCAGGGGCAGACATAAGAGCAAGTTTACCAACAGACTCCCGTGAAGAGGGTCTGATTTTAAAACCAGGTGAAAAACTTTTAGTCCCAACAGGAATTTCTATGGAGATTCCTTTTGGGTACGAAGTACAAGTTAGACCACGTTCAGGATTAAGCTTTAAAACGGGCTTGATGGTTGTGAACTCACCAGGGACAATCGACTGTGATTATCGTGGTGAAGTGAAGATCATTCTTGGTAACATGGGACAAAGAACTGAAGTTATTTCTCACGGTGATAGAGTTGCTCAGTTAGTTTTAGCTCCTGTTACTCAAGGGCTTTACGAGCTTGTGACAGATAATCTATCTGAGACAGAGCGTGGTGCCGGTGGATTTGGTTCTACAGGCGTTCACTAATTATTGAATTTGTTTTAATTTGTTTAAAGAGGATCAAATGGACTTGAGAATTTCATACTACATAGCAAAGAGCCAGAGCGAAGCTTACGAGCTTGCTAAAGCACAGATTACTCCAGAGTACGTTGAGAAGTTTAAGGTAAAGGCCGATATTAACTACAATCCTAGTGCTGGTCTAATCGAAGCTAAAGGTAAAGGTTTCACACTTTCTTTAAAGTTTGATGAAACTAAAGTAGTAGTTAACCTTGATTTATCGTTTATGCTAAAGCCTTTCAAGTCAACAATACTAGATACTGTTGAACGGAAGCTAAAAAAGACAGTTTAAAAGGAATATATGAGCTTCAAAGTTACCATTGCTCCAGAAGGCAAAGAAATTCAAGTTGATAGTGAAACAAATATGCTTGAGGCCCTTAAGCAAGCTGGTATCTACATAAAAAGTAGCTGTGGTGGTCACGCAAGTTGTTCAGACTGTAAAGTAAAGATCACTAGTGGTGAAGATCATCTACAAGAAACTCCTTTTGAAGAAACTCAACTTCTTGGAAATGTTTTTCATATTACAAAAGAGCGCTTGGCCTGTCAGACTAAGGTCTGTGGTGATATCACTTTAGATATCTCAGCACATGATGAAGATACTGATAGAGAAAAAATCAAGACAAAATCAAAACCATCAGGACAGTATAAAGACTTCAAAGGTAAAACAAAGGTTCGTAAAAAGGAAGAAATTTCTGAGATTATGGCCGAACGTGCTCAAGGTAAAGTTGAACGTCAGGAAAAGCAGAAGAAGTGGTTTAAGCACTGGGAAGCTGAAGAGAAAACTCACAGTAAGCAGGGCGGTTTTAAGAAGCCACAATTATTTAATACTGATATTGATTACGATGCTCCAGAGCCTAAAAGAGAAAATTCTGAGTCTTCAGATGAGAAAAAATCATACGAAAAGAAGCCGTATGAGAAAAAAGACGACGATAAAAAGTCACCATTTCCAAGAAGAAAAAAGTCCGATAGCTAATTTAAATGAATAAGAAATGAGTTTAGTATTTTTCTAAAAGTTCTTTTAACTTTCTAACTTCACCTTTGCGTGAATTACGATCAATTAAAATTCTCTTTCCATTAGTATCGATAGCGAATAATTCGTGATAACCGCGGTTTTGAAAACCAGTCATATCAGACTTATTATCTATTTTTGCCACATTGGGAGAGTCTATAAAATGATTCAACTCTAAAGAGTCTTTTGCTTTTAACAGAATTCTTTTTTTCCAAATAGGAATCCAGAAAACACTATATTTTAAAATAAGTTGCTCGCCATTTTTAATAATCGCCTTATCAAAAAAGTAAAAAGCAAGAACACTAATAGGTAAGACCGCGAGAAAGGCCAAGACGCCATTTCCAAGCAGCTTATTGATAGTATCGTCAGTTGCTGCAAGCTTTAAAGCCGGTCCTTTGATCACAAGAAACATAATGAAAATGACCGCTAGAATTGCTAGAAGATATCCCCAAAATATCAAGGGAAGTCCATAGTTTCTGATGGTTAGCTTGTTTTCTTGAATTTGAATTCTGTCGTCCTGTGGATTCTCTTCCACAGGAAATTGATATAATAGTCCCATAGGCCAAAAATATCCTATATCTTGCCTTGTATCAATAAGAATTTGGGTAAGTTTTTCACATTCCATGGAAAAAACGTTAAGATTTGGTAGTTTTACAGCTTATTTGGGGGGGAATTAATATGAAAAACTTATTATTGATCACAGCATTACTATGGTCTTGTTTATCTTTTTCAAAGGTCATTGTTGTTAGTGATATAGACGATACAATCAAAGAAACAAACACAATGTCTCCTACAGGTAAGATCTATTACTTTCTTAGAAATAAGCCTTTTAAGCATATGTCGGCCATTTACCGCGAACTAGACAGTTTCTATAAGTCTAGCGGTGAAGATATTGAATTCTTCTATGTAAGTGCTGCTCCAGATTTTATTTTTAATCAACAGAAGTTTCTTAGAAAGTATCGCTTTCCAATGGGTAAGACCTTTCTTAAAAAAATTAGCTCACCAGAAACTTATGCGTATAAATACTTAACAATTAAGCAGATTCTTGAGGCCAATTATAATGAGGGTGATACTGTTATCTTTCTTGGCGATAATAGTGAACATGATCCTGCTGTTTACGTGGATATAACTAATAACCTAAATTTAGAAAACGCTGAAATTTTAGTTAGGGATGTTTCAACCCAAGCTACTAACTTGGCATCTGGTTTAGGTATAAAAAGGTTACCAGGAGTTCAGTACTTCTTTAGTGAAATGGAATTAGCGGAAGCTCCAGTTATGCATTTTCTTTCCAATAAAACTCTTGGATCGATTGCTAAAGATTATAAAGCTAAAAGCCTTGTACCAAGCTTTACTTTAAAAACCCTAGAAACTCGCTTAGAGAAAAAGCTTAACTGTAAAGATCGTTCTTGTAAGAGATATGCTGAGAAAAAGGCCAAGAAAATCTTTGGTAACTATTACTTAAAGTACTCTCTCTAAAAAATTGTAATATTATTCTCCTTTAGAGCACTTATTAATAAATGCTTTAAAGGAGGCTCTTTTGATTCCAGTGATTCCAGCAAAAAACTTCAAAGCGATAGATCATAAAGGAGAAACAGTCTCCTTGAGTGATTTTGAAGGAAAGACTATTTGGTTAGCTTTTTTTCGATATGCTAGCTGTCCATTGTGTAATTTACACATTCGTGAAATCCAAAAAAGATATGATGAAATAGTAGAAAAGGGGATTGTCTTTCTACCGGTTTTTCAAAGCCCTGCAGAAGATGTTTCAAAGCACATAACTAAAGATCAGGGTCTTCCTTTCAAAGTGCTCTGTGACCCTAACCAAGAACTCTACGATGCTTATGATGTTAAGAGCTCCGTTACTGGCTTTTTTAACTTGGAAGTCTTTACCAAGTTATTCTCGGCCATGAGTAAAGGGTTCTTCCCTGGAAAAATAAGTGGCAAAATCGCGAGATTACCTAGCGACTTTCTTATTAACAAAGATCATCAAATTATCTATCGCTTCGATGCTAAACATATAGGTCAGCATGCGGATATAGATGAAGTTTTAGCGAAGTTGTAATACGCCACTGGCAAAGTTAGAACATGCTTTGTGGCATGTTCTACTTAATAGAAGCACGGATTTTAGATGATGAGTAATCCATGATCCAAACAATTATAGCAATGACGATGACAAGAAGTCCAACTTCATTCCACTTGGCCAGACCTTGGTACTGCATAAGCATAGTACCAATACCACCACCACCAACGAGACCAATAATGGTGGCCATACGAACGTTGATATCCCAACGATAGATAGTGAAAGAAAGGTAAGGAAGAACTATCTGAGGAACAACACCAAACCAAATAACTTGGATTGGGTGAGCACCTGTTGCCGTCATGGCCTCAATTGGACCATCAGAAATATTTTCAATTTGTTCTGAGTAGAGTTTTGCTAGGGAAGAGATAGAATGAAGGCAAAGTGCTAACATACCAGCAAAAGGTCCAATTCCAACCCATACAGAAAAGATAATCGCCCAAACAAGTGGCTCAATTGAACGAGAAATATTTAGGTAGAATCTTACGAGATTATAAATAGCAAATGTAAGCGGCGAGTTTGACATTAAATTTCTAGCCGCAAAGAATCCGAGTAAGAAGGCAAAAGGTAATGAAATCGCGGTGGCGATAAAGGCCATGTAAATAGTTTCAACCGCTGCAAAAAGAGCTGGCTCAATAATAGCAAAGTTAGGCTGAAAGAGTGCAGTGAAGATTCTTCTTGCACCAGTTAGTCCAGCTTCTGAAAGGAATTCTCTCATACTTACTTGAGACACTTGCAGACCAACAACGAAGGTTAGAATAATAATAAAGTAGCCTAAGAACATGAAAGGTTGCTTCATGTATGTTTCATTTTCATCGATCTCATAGAGACCTTTAGACGCACGACCAATACTAAATTTTGTCATGAAAAGGATAAGTGAAATAATAGCCCCAACTCCAAGAGCTGCTAGTGGTTGACTCCAAGTAAAGTCAGCATGTCTCATATTCATAATGAGCTTTTGATAAATAACTTTATAAGTAACTAAACTGGTGTAGCCCCAAAGTAAGATATCAATACTTAGTGCCTGGATGACATTAGATGATTTCTTAAACCCCGTTTCTTTATATTGGAGGTGCTTAGGCAATGTAGTCTCTTTTATTGTGCTCATATCTTTCTCGTTTTTAAACTTTTAATTAATCAATTGTTACTTCTACTGCTTCTTCACCGTAGATGGTTCTGAACCATTCTTCATCAATCTCTTTTGGGCTACCTTCATAAATAAGCTCTCCACCTTTAAGAGCAATAACTCTAGTTGCGTATTGTCTTACAAGGGAAAGGAAGTGAAGGTTACAAAGAATTGTTACCCCTAATTCTTCATTCACTTTTTTAAGGTATTGCATGACAGAGTGACTTGTGGCCGGATCAAGTGAGGCAACAGGCTCATCTGCAAGTAGCATTTTTGGGTTTTGCATAAGTGCTCTAGCAATGGCAACACGTTGTTGTTGTCCACCTGAAAGATTATCAGCTCTATGGTTTTCTTTACCTGAAAGTCCAACTAATTCAATAAGTGAAAGGGCCTTTGCTCTATCTTCTTCAGAGTAAATTCCAAAAATACTTTTAGTGACACTTGTTTTACTGAGAGTTCCTGTAAGAACATTAGTAAGAACAGTTTTTCTTGGGATAAGATTGAAGTGTTGGAAAATCATTCCAATTTTACTTCTTACTTGTCTTAGGTCTGAACCTTTTATTGTTGTCACTTCTTCTTCATTAAATTTAACACTTCCTGATGAAGGATCATGGAGGCGGTTAATACATCTAAGGAGAGTGGACTTACCTGAACCGGATAATCCAATGATGACGAGGAATTCACCTTTAACAACATCAAATGAAACACCTCTTAGGGCATGAGTTCCATTTGGGTAAACTTTTTGAAGGTCTTTAACTTCTAGAATATTTGTCGACATGTTTTCACCTAAAAATATGAGTTATTTCAAGTACTTTTTCTTACAATTAGTTACAGCGTCAATATAAGGATTGGAGGCTTATTTGTCTATATTTGCTTAAAAAAATTACTCGATTAATGCCATACAGTCGCTTTTCACAAAATGATATAAGTGTTGGGAATTTGGCAAAATAACAGTAAGAAGTTGTCAGTATTCAAACAGTTCTTATATTTCTATTATTTTTAAAGGCAATAAAAACGAAATAAAAATGAAATCAAAATATAAACTTCAGGGAGGAAGATATGTTCAAATCAATTATGCTATCAATGCTTTTATTAGGGACTTACCAAGTAAATGCAGCTAACAATAAATCAATTTGCGGTGACGATGATAGAGTACCATCATTTAACCCAAAAGTAGCACGTGCTATCGGTGACATGAACCAGAATGGTGGTTGTACCGTTACTATGATCTCAAAAACTTGTGCAATTTCTGCAGGGCATTGTAAGTCTACATTTGGTCTTGCAGAGTTTAATACTCCAGCTTCTAGAAATGGTCGTATTCAGCATCCAGCACCTGAAGATATTTACCCAATTCAAACAATTAAGTCAGTTTACAATGGTCTTGGTGACGATTGGGCAGTTCTTAAGATTCTTCCTAATAAAATCACAGGAAAGCTTGCTGGTGAAGAGCAAGGTTTCTACACTGTAACATTTGAAGCACCAAAGGCCGGAGATCTTATCAGAATCACTGGTTACGGACTTGATAGATCTCAAGGGGATCGTAACCTTGCTCAACAAACTCACTATGGTGAAGTTGTAAGCATGAGAGGAAACGTTATGTATCACATTGCAGATACGATGGGTGGAAACTCAGGTTCAAGCGTTATTAATGAAGAGACTCAAGAAATTGTAGCTATTCATACTAATGGTGGTTGTACTAGAAATGGTGGAAACAATGCTGCCAACATGCTTTCTCAAAATGAAGCACTAAAGGAATCAATTCTTGCGTGTCTTGGTGAAGAGATTGCTAATCAATAATTAAAAATTAAGTTTTGAGATCAGGAATAGGATTTTCCGGTCTCGAATATAAGAAGCCCCTTTATTAAGGGGCTTTTTTTGTAACGGTTGCATTTAGAGCATCTCCTATAAATTTACTTAGATTCTCTGGCGAGGTAAATGAGTTTGGTGTAACAGAGTCAAATAGGTCAGCCCACCAATTCACACCTTTTGGAGTTCCTAAATAATCCCAAAATTTTTGGGGATCTCCTAGGTTTCTAGTAATTGCTGGAGTGACAATATCCCTTTGTATCATGTGGCTGAAAATACCATGTCCAAAATTATCGGAAAAAGCACGATCGAGGAATGGTCCTGTTCGAATTGCCGTTCTAAACCTTTTGTTTTTAGTTATTAAATCCTCAGGGTCTATATTCTTACGACCTACACTTAAGTCATTTTTCGCTGTTATTGTTGTGAATTGATTATCTCCGCGCTCTTTCAATCTTCTAACCATGACAACTCCAATTGCATGTCTGGAAACCTTTCCCTGTTCTAACATTTCAAGGTCTTCTGGCCTTCCTTTTTTTATCATCCAGTTAACAACATCTTGATGTAATTCATTAAAATAGTTCTTTAAATATTTTGGATCATTTAGGGAATTATATGCACCTTTTATAGCATTTCTCATATTTGGATCTAACTCTTTTGCTCTGGAGAACATTTGTTTTTCATTGGCAATACGAAAGCCATTAGAATATCTAAATGGTATATTTTTAGGATGAGAAACTTTATTTCTTGTTTTAAGTTTCTTTGATATTTGAGATGAAACCTTTTTCAATTTTGGAAAAGTCTCTAGAGCGTCAAGATATTTTAATTGACGAGGAGTTTTTTTAACAAACAACTTATTAAGGTTTGGAAATTTCGATGCAGCTTTTGGGCCATACTTAAGTAATGAAATAAAGCCTGCCGGTGGTAAGATTACATCTCCGACTAGACCACATAGTTTTTTATACTTTGCATCTTGGTTAAGACAATCAAATTGGTCATATTGCTTTTTTATATATGTTGTTACGGTGTCTATAATTAAGCTTCCTATAGCACCACCCATTTTACTAAGGGCTTTTGATTTTCGAAAAGGTGAGGAGCTTTCTTCATAGGCCTTTTCATACTCTGTATGAAGGTATAACTTTGCAGAGTTCATCATGCTTTCAGAAGCTTCACTGGTTTTTGCTCGAGCTTGTGAACTTGTTGTATTAGACCAGGCCCACTTCATAATTTCCCATACGAAGCTAAGAGTATCTTTTAATGACTCGAACAGACCCTTTGAGCAACCTTTAAGAAAGGACCAAACATTTTTTTCATTATAATCTGCTCTTGGTTTTTTACATCTAAGGAGATCTTCTTCAGGAATGTCTTTACATAAATCTGATTTTATTGTGATGAAACATAGATTAGTAATATTTTGTATATCGACTATTTCAAACGAATTATTACAATCAATATTCTCACTATGATCTAAGTCTTTCGAGAATGTAGAATTTGTTAGTAAAGCTAGAATAAGTACAAGTGATATATACGATTTCATTAGTTGGAATCCTTTTTAATCTGATTCAAAAGGTCCATTGTGATTTGTGAACTTATTTTAAAAGAGGATGGCCAAGTAATTAGTATTTGTATGGTATTAGTCTCTCTATACTTATGCTCTTCTCTAAAGTTTATAATATTTTGACTTGGGTCTTTATATGATCCATACATAATGATTTGGTTCTTCGTTTTGTTAAACTCATACCGATCAATTTTCCAATTTGAAATACCAATGTAGCTTAAGGTTTTTCTTTTTTTCGTTGATATTTCTTTGATAAGTTTTTTCAAACCAAGTTTTGTTTGTTTGATTTGAGTACTTTGTTTAAGAATTTGATAAGTCCCGAAAACATTTTTTTGATTTAAAAACTTATAGGTTTTAACATTATCTATATTTCTCTTGAGTATCCAATTTTGCTGACTCGCCATTGATACAATAGAAAGAGAACTAAAAATAATTAAAAAGATGAATATCTTTATTTTTTGACCAAAAACCATATAGATCTT
>JAONMX010000036.1 GCA_028378565.1 Bacteriovoracaceae bacterium | reverse complement strand
GAAGATGTTTGTTTAGAAGCTAAGAAGAATCAAGTTAAAATTCGAGGTTATGTATCAACGGCCTTTGGCTGTCCCTATGAGGGAGAAACTTCTCTTTCTAAGTTATTAGAAGTTACTAATAAACTTTTAGAATTTGGTGCTTATGAAGTTAGTATTGGTGACACTATTGGAGTAGGTACTCCGAAGCAGGTTCAAAAAATAGCAAAGAATCTTTATGACAACTTTAAAGAAGAACATTTGGCCATGCACTTTCATGATACAAGAGGTATGGCCATTGCCAATATTTTAACTTCTTTAGATATTGGAATCACCAAGTTTGATAGTTCTGCTGGTGGTCTCGGTGGTTGTCCCTATGCTAAAGGAGCAACTGGAAATGTGGCCACTGAGGATTTAGTTTATTTATTTAATTCACTTGGGTTAGAAAGTGGTGTGGACTTAGAAAAGCTTTCACAAGCATCGCTTTATATTCTTGGAGAGTTAGGTCGAAAGACTTCAAGTAAATATTTGCAATCAATTCAAAAGGTATAAGATGTCTGATCATTACAAAAATTATCAAAATATTTCATGTACATTAAAAGATACGATTCTTTGGTTAACACTGAATCGACCTAAGGCCAAGAATGCTATTGATCTTCTGATGATTGAAGAGCTTTGTGGAGCACTTAAGATTGCTGATTTTGATAATGAAGTGAGAGTCATTGTTCTTACAGGGAGTGGGGATGCTTTCTGTGCCGGTGGTGATATCAAGGATATGGAAAATAAAGAGGGCATATTCGCAGGCGAACCTAATGAGCTCAAAGATAGATATCAAAATGGAATTCAAAATATACCTCGCACAATTGAAAATTTAAAAACACCCATCATCGCTATGGTTAATGGTGCGGCCATTGGTGCAGGATGTGACTTGTCGGCCATGTGTGATCTTCGTATTGTTAGTAAGAACGCTAAGTTTGGAGAAACATTTGCTAAACTTGCTTTAGTTCCTGGTGATGGTGGAACATACTTTCTTCCTCGTGTGATCGGCTATCCTAAGGCCATGGAGATGTTTCTTACGGGAAGAATTTATACTGCCCAAGAAGCTTTAGAGATGGGTCTTGCTAATACTATTTGTGAAGCTGATGAGCTTATGGAAAAGACTAATGAGGTCGCTACAAGAATAGCTAGTAATAGTCCTATTGCTGTGGCCATGACTAAAAAAGCTCTAAAGAAAAACTACCTTCATGGACTTGAGAGTGCACTTGACTTGCTAGCTGCTTACCAAGGAATTACCCAACGAACTCAAGATCACTTCACTGGACTAGATGCGCTTAAAAATAGGTCTCAAGCGGATTTTAAAGGTCTTTAAAATTTAGTTGACAATCCTTTTGACTCTCAATGACAATTAAATAATAACAAGGACATAGAATGGTCGTTTTTAAGATAATGAGACCTCTACTTGTCTCTTATCTCGTTATTATTGGCTTAACATCGTGCTCACATATAGAGTTTAAGTCTGAGGGTGAAATACCCGTCTTTATCTCGCCTGTTGTAGATCATAACAAATATTTTAAAGAGTCATACACTCATGAGTTTTACTTCTATGGGCTTATTCCATCCAAGTTTGACTTCAATGTTGATGATTATGCTCGTGCACAAGGTTTTACTAGTGTTGCAAACCTTACCATGACAACTTATCAGTCTTGGTCTGATTGGATGAAAACTATTTTCAGCTTTGGTTTCTATGCACCGAAGACTGTTATATTTGAAGGCTTTGGAGCAGGAGGAGATGATGATTAAATCAATTCCTCTCATTCTTTTAATGTCCTTCTTATTTAGCTGTGCTGGAGCTCTCACTGTCTCTTCACGTGGCTGTAAAAAAAGTATGACCAGATGGCATTATGACAAAGAAGAAATTTCGGTAGGGGCAAAACCTTTTCAGATTTCTAAAGAGTACTTTATTGTCGGTGGAAGTAATGGAGAGGGGAGAAAGCTCTTTATTAAAGAGCTTCTCGCTGAAAAGGAAATAGAGTGTTCTGAAGTACGTAACCTAAAAATTATTATGAAACAGTCGGCATTTGATGTTTTTGTAAGTTTTTTTCCATTAGTTAATAAGATGAGCTTGCAAATCGAGGGCGAAAAGATAAAAATTATAGATAATAAAAAAAAGATTAAATAATATATAATTTTCTTCAAGGATGAAGATGAAAATAGGTCGAGAACTTATTTTCTAAACCCCAAGGATGGGGTTTTTTTATTTCTCGCTTTCAGGACCTAGGTTATCAAGTAGGTTAGCAAAGAAGCTGCTCTTATATTGTTTGGCCTCATCTTCCGACATATGGCCAAAGGTCGTCCGATCCTGCTCAAGATAATATTCAGAAAGTTCATTCAAGAATCTTGATTTAAATCTAGGAACTTGTCTTCCATAAATCTTTCTTTCTTTGGCATAGGTCATGACAAGTTTTTCTCTCGCTCTTGTAATTCCTACATAGGCAAGTCTACGTTCTTCAGAAATGTCTTCCCCTTGAGTAATTGTTCTTTTGTGAGGGAGAAGTTCTTCTTCCATACCAATCAAATAAACGATATCAAACTCAAGACCTTTAGAGCTGTGAAGGGTCATTAAAGTGACTTCATTTTTACGAACATCATCATCTTCAAGGTCTTCTTCTCTATCCTGAGAGTCTTGCAAGAGAAGACGTTCAACAAAACCTTTGAGGTTTGCATGTTCTTTATGAAATTTAACAAATCTTTCTGCTGCATCAATAAAGAACATAACATCGTTCTTTCTTCTTTCAGCTTGTTTTGCATTGTCATAGCTTTTATCAATGAAGTTAAGAAACTTTATATCTTCGATAAGCGTGTGAATGGCCTGTGGAAGAGCTTGTCTTTTAAATATATCTTGATGTTCTCTAATAAGTTTTACGAAGATTTTAATTTTCTCCTCTCTAGGCCCAGCAATACTAGGAAACTTTTCGAGAGTTTCAAACAAGTTGAGCTTTTCATCTTCACTTTTATTGATAAACTTTTCTAGAGTGACATTTCCGATACCTCGGTGGGGAACATTGAGAATTCTTCTTAAGCTCATTTGATCGTAAGGATTAAGGAGCACAAAGAGATACGCCATGAGGTCTTTTACTTCTTTCTTTTCATAAAACTTTTGTCCACCAACTATAGTATAGGGAACATTCGATATTCGAAGCTCATCTTCAATAGGTGGAATCTGAGTGTTAGAGCGATAAAGAATCGCAATATCACCTAAGTGATTTCCTTTACTTTGATGTTTTGCTATTTCATCAACAATAACCTGAGCTTCATGATCTGTGTCTGCCATTTGCCATAGAAGAGGTAAGAGTTTGCTTTCTTTTCTTGACCATAATGTTTTCTCTCTACGATCCTTATTTTCCTTAATCACATTATTTGCTAAGCTAAGAATTGAAGAAGTCGATCTATAATTCTCTTCAAGCTTAATGACTTTGGCCCCAGGAAAGTTAGACTCAAAATCTAAAATGTTTTTTATATCTGCTCCACGGAAGGCGTATATGGATTGGTCATCGTCACCAACAACACAGAGGTTATTGTGGGTACTTGTGAGGCCGAGAATTAGTTGAAATTGCATTTCGTTTGTATCTTGGTACTCATCTACCATGACATATTGAAACCTTTCAGAGTACTGTTTAGCTACCTCTGGAAACTCTTTAAAAAGCCTGCACACTAAGAAAAGAATATCGTCAAAATCAATTGAGTTGTAGAACTTCAGCTTTTCTTCATAATAACGATATACATATTCAGTTGCCAGATCATAGGGCTCGTCTTCATCGAAGTAATCACTTTTTAAAAAATCATCAGCTCTTATTCCCTTATTTTTTAAACTTCCAATCTTCGAAAGAATGGCTTTGTGATCGAATTTCTTTTCAGCATGATAAACTTTAAGAGCTTCTCTAATAATACCAAGCTGATCACTGGTATCATAAATACTAAATTGTGCATGATAACCAAGCTTAGTAATTTCTTTTTTAAGAATCTTTACTCCAAGGCTATGAAAGGTGGCCAAAGTTAAGCCACGACACTTAGCTTTTCCAAGTAAACTGCTCATTCTTTCGCGCATCTCTTTTGCTGCTTTATTGGTAAAGCTAACAGCTAAAATAGATTTTGCAGGAATATTAAGATTGGAGACCATATGGGCCATGCGATATGTAATTGTTCGTGTTTTACCACTACCAGCACCTGCCAGTATTAAAACGGGTCCCTCTATTGTTTCGGCTGCTTGTCGCTGAGGGTCATTTAGCCCGCTAAGTGATATCATTTATATAACATAATGCTTACTAGTCAATATGGGAATAACTCGTTAAAATCTTGATCATAAATTCATTAAATTCAATAACATATCAAATATAGGAGTTCCTATGGCCGTACGTAAAAAAAAGAAAGTTGCAAAGACTTCTTCTACAAAAAAGAAGGTAGCTAAAAAGAAGGTAGCCAAAAAGAAGGTAGCTAAAAAGAAGGTAGCTAAAAAGAAGGTAGCAAAAAAGAAGGTAGCCAAAAAGAAGGTAGCCAAAAAGAAGGTAGCGAAAAAAGCCGTTAAAAAGAAAGTTCAAATAGCTAAGAAAGTAATTAAGAAAGCAAATTCAGATAAAGCTCTCTTCGATACTATGCTTGAGTTAACACGAGTTACATCAGCTGAAATTCCAGATGATGTCCAAAAGGTTGTTCTTAAAGCATTAGCAAGAGAAGAAAAGAATACTACAGCTGAATATGCCATGAATATTATTCAGGCCAATATTGTTTTAGCAAAGAAAAAGTCTCAGCCGATTTGTCAGGATACAGGTACTATTCATATTTTTGTAGAGCATCCAGTTGGTCTTGATCAAACTAAGTTTAGAAAAATCACTGAGAAGGCCATCGTTAAGGCAACTCAAGTTGGTTATTTACGTCAAAACTCTGTTGATTCACTTACAGGAAAAAATGAAGGGATAAATATTGGTCCAGGTCATCCTGATCTTCATTTTAAGGAAAACCCAAAGCGAAAATCAGTTAAAATTTCCATGATGTTAAAAGGTGGAGGGTGTGAAAATGTTGGTGCTCAATACTCATTACCAAATACCGAGCTTGGAGCTGGGAGAGATTTAGACGGTGTCAGAAAAGTTATTTTAGATGCTGTTCAAAAAGCACAAGGTAAAGGCTGTGGACCAGGAGTTTTAGGAATATGCATTGGTGGGGATAGAGGTTCAGGATATAAATACTCAAAAGAACAATTATTAAGAATGTTAGATGATACAAATCCACATCCTGACCTTAAGAAGCTAGAAAAAGATATTGTTGAAACTTCAAATAAATTAGGAATTGGGCCAATGGGCTTTGGTGGAAAGACAACCTTGCTTGGTTGTAAAATTGGAGTCCTTAATCGATTACCTGCTTCATTCTTCGTTTCTATTTCTTATATGTGCTGGGCATATAGAAGAAAGGGAATAGAGTTAAGCAACAAGATGGAAATAAAGAATTGGATATACTAGGAGATTGAAATGATTAAATTAGAATACCCTTTTACAAAAGATAAAATTAGAGAATTGAAAGTAGGGGATATGGTTTTAATTTCCGGTAAAATGTTTACGGGAAGAGATGCCATCCACAAATATCTTCATGAAGGAAATCCTTCACCAGTTGATCTTAATAATCAGATCATCTATCACTGCGGGCCTGTTGTTTTAGAAAATAAAGATGGTTCTTATGAAGTGAAAGCTGCAGGACCGACGACATCCATAAGAGAAGAACCATACCAATGGGAAGTCATGAGAGATCATGGGATTTTAGGAGTTATCGGCAAAGGCGGAATGGGTCCAAAGACTCTTGAAGGTAATAAAAAATACGGATGTGTTTACTTTCATGCTATCGGTGGTGCTGCTCAGGTTCTTGCTGAAAAAATTAAAAGTGTTGATAATGTTTATTTAAAAGAAAAATTTGGTTCTCCTGAGGCCATATGGGAGTTAACAGTTGATGAATTTCCAGTAGTCGTTACTATGGATGCTCATGGAAATAGTCTTCATGAAAAAGTTAATACTGATAGTTCTAATAAACTAAAGTCACTATTATAAGAGAAGTTTATGAGTCTACTTTGGAAGCCCGAAAAAAAAGATATTGATCAAACCTTGATGACTAGTTTTACAAATGATTTTTCTGAATTTATTGGAGAGTCATTTGAAGATTATCAAAGCCTTCACAGATATAGTGTCGAAAACCCAGATGACTTCTGGGCATTCTTTTTAAAGTGGAGTGGTGTTAAATGCCAAGGCAATGAGTTTCCAGTTAATGGAGATTATGGTTTTGATAAATATGAATGGTTTCCAAAAATAGAATTAAACTTTGCTGAGAATCTATTAAAAGAGAAATATGATCATCAAAATGCTCTTCATTTTCTTCATGAATCTGGTCTAACGAAGGAATACTCATATCAAGATCTAAGACTTAAGACCGGAGCTTTGCAAAGCACTCTGAGCGACTATATTGGACAAGGAGATGTTGTGGCTTGCTATATGCCCAATATCCCTGAAACAACCATCTCCATGCTTGCAACAACAGCTTGCGGAGGGATTTTTACTAGTACTTCAAGTGACTTTGGAATAGAAGGAGTCGTTGATCGCTTTGGACAGAGTCGTCCAAAAGTATTAATTGCTGCCGCTACTTATCAGTACAACGGTAAAAACTTTAATCAACTAGAAAAATTAAAAGAAATTGAAGAGAAGCTTCCGTTCATTGAAAAAATTATTTTGGTTGATTTTCTAAAACAAGAAAAGATTCATCATGATTTAGAAAAAGGCGTTTGGTGGAATGACTTTATAGGTGATGAATGTCTTCCTGAGTATCGTCAAGTTTCTTTTGATGCCCCTCTTTATATCATGTATTCATCAGGTACAACGGGAAAACCCAAGTGCATTGTTCACAGTGTAGGAGGAACACTTCTCCAACATCTAAAAGAACATAAGCTTCATACAAATGTAAAAGAGGGTACGAAACTTTTCTATTTTACCACCTGTGGTTGGATGATGTGGAATTGGCTGGTCTCTGGTTTAGCTTGTGGAGCAGAGGTTTTTCTCTATGAGGGAAGCCCAGGCTATCCTAGTTTAAAAGGATTCATGGAGCTCTTAGATAAGAATGAGATTGAAATCCTAGGGACGAGTCCAAAGTTTTTAAAAGCATTAGATGATGATGGTTATGACAACGACTTTTTATTTTCAAATTTAAAGAGCTTGCTTTCTACTGGAGCTCCTCTTCTTCCTGAACAATATGATTATATATACAGTAATATAAAAAAGAATATTGGTATTTCTTCAATTTCTGGTGGAACGGATATTATTGGATGTTTCATGTTAGGAAACCCAAATCTACCAGTGTATAAAGGTGAGATCCAATGCCTTGGTCTTGGAATGGATGTTCGTTGTTATGATGACGAAGGCCAACCTGTTGCCAGTAAAGAAGGGGAGCTTGTTTGCCAAAAATCATTTCCTTCTCGCCCCCTCTATTTTTTAAACGATGATAATGGTGAAAAAATAAGAGATGCTTACTTCAATCATTTTAAAGGAGTTTGGTATCATGGTGATTTTATCAAAATTACTGACTCTGGTGGGGTTGTTGTCTATGGAAGAAGTGATGCCACTTTAAACCCTGGTGGAGTAAGAATTGGAACCGCTGAAGTTTATCGACAGACTGAATCTCTTGTATGGCTAGAAGATAGCTTATGTGTGGGCAGGAAGAATGATGGTGATGTTGATATCGTCCTTTTCGTTAAACTTAAAGATGGTGAAGAGCTTTCTGAACAGAGAGTTTTGGAGATCAAGAAGCTTATTAAAGCAAATACAACTCCAAGGCATGTTCCTCGCCATGTATGGCAAATTTCAGATATTCCTTATACGAGGAGTGGAAAGAAAATGGAGCTTGCTATAACGAGAATTATAAACGCAAGAGAGCTTAAAAATATTGAAGCTGTAGCAAATCCAGAATGTTTAAAAGAGTACGAAAAATTTAGATTATAGATTTAGTTTAAAGGTATGACCTTTTTTAAACTGTCCATGTTCATGAACACTTCTATCCCATGTTTGAAGAACTTTACCGGTCTCTGAGTCAATATAGGCACGATAACCAGTTGAACCATGATCTGTTTTTTTGATATTAACAACTACTTGTTCAATATATCGAGCACCATTTCTTTCTGCTCTGATAAAAGATTTTTCTTTTTTGATAAAAACACTAACTTCATCATGTTCTCGACCTCTTAAGAGACTTTTTGCTAAGTGCTCTTTCCATTCTTTAGTAGGTTGATTAATCTTTGGAAGTTTGAGGATATCTTTATGAGTCGTGCCTATAACTTCTCTTTTTTTATACGTCTCATAATTCTTTGCTGCTTGTGGAAAAGAGCTAGGATTTCTTTCTTGTTGTTTACTCTTTTTACTATTTATTTTCTTTTTGTTCTTTTCTTTTACCTCACCAAGTGAAACAAGGTCGCTAGGCAAAGGCTTTGTAATAATGATTTTAGATTTTGAATGAGGATCAGTCATAAACTTTTCCCAAGTGATATATTGTTCTTCTGTTTCTTCGTGAGTTGTCCATAGTGAAACAACAATGGCCACGATAATAAATGATAGAAGAGAGATGAGTGATATTTTTTTCATTAATTGACTACCTGAAATTCAATTTGAAAGATTTTAAATGGAGTAGGACCACTAAATTCATAATCTTTGTAATTATCATTACTATTATTAGCATCATGCCAACACTCTTCGCAGTTGGTAAACCTTGCTCTCATTCTACATCTAAAGCGGGTACCTGGAGAAATCCATGGACTTGCTTCCATAATAAGGGTGTTGCTATCTTTGATTTCAGGGCTTTCACCTTGTCCTATTGATTCAAACCATGTTTCTTTAGAATTAATTTTTGAGTAGAAGGCATGGTCTGCACCTTTTATAAATCTTACAAAACAATCTCGTGAATTATTATCTGGATCTAGACATTTATCTTCTTCTAGTCCCATTTGTGATTTTAAAACATCTTGAGTTACCCATTGAGTGACATTGTTAACTGTCGTCTGTGCAAAACATACAGGGCTATTTGTTTCTAATGACTCTAATCCAGCGTTAGTTCCATTGTATCTTGTTACATAATTACATCCACCTTGTACGCCTTCTCCAGCAGATAGATCGGCAGCACCCTCACTAGAAAGAGGCCATAGGTCTTCGAAGATATTACATGGCTTTGAACCTTTGGTGTGATCCCAATCATTTGCTAAAACTTGAACACCACCCATTGTACTATTTGAATCATTGTAGAGGTTTGGAATTATAGCAACAATTTCACCTGGTGAGACTTTATTGTTTCCATTGTTATAACTAAGATCATCATCAAAGAGGGTACTCCATCCTGTAATTCTCCCGTTATCTATTAAACTATCAATTGTTGCTTTCATATTGGCACGATCATCAACAATGATGAATGGAGAAGCATTCTCTCTCGGATCAATTTTTAAAAATTGCTTTTTAATTAAAGTTGACTTTATTCTATTAGTTGCTGTCACAGTTTTGAGTGGCCCAAGATGACCTGTAATAAGACCGTTTCCATCTAAGTTATAAGTCTTGAAAAGTAAGAGTCCATAACTATCAACTAACACCTCATACTGATCCATATTATAAGCGCCACCAGCACATAGGGCTTGAGATGAGTCTCCTAGGGTTCTATAAAAATACTTACTAAATGTTTGTATAAAACTACGATAATTAATTGGGTTAACTTTGCTTACCCAGTCAAAAGCACTTGCTTGTGAATGATTAACAGTAGATTCAATGGCACTATCATATCCTTTTGCAGAAAGGTCTCCTAATTCACCGAAACTTTCTAGTACGAGATGGATTACCATATTCTTTGAAACGTCAGTAGAATAGTTACATGTTGAAGAAATAGATTTCGTTATGGCCACAAGGAAGTGACTGATAATCGTTCCTGAATTATGAACATCTTCAATAATTAATTCAGGCTCATTTGGTTCATATGTTAAATATTCAGGATAGAGTAGTCGTCCATTAAAAGTTTCACTTACAGTTGTGCTATGAATGGAACTTGCTTCTGAGAGCGGTCTAGCTCTATTCACAAACTTGAGGGCCCAGTCGCCAAAATCTTCACGACTATTCATGAAATAACTATAGTAATCGGCTAGTCCTTCTCCAATACTACCAGCTTCATCGTATGACATGTAACCTAGGTCAGTAAGTGGACTTGTAGAGTTTATAGCTGAAGATATTGTTCTAGAATTTAGCGCCACTTTATTAAAATGGTGCCCAAACTCATGATAGGTAACTGTAGGATCTTCGGCAACAAATACATTTGGTGCTCCTGACATAAATCCTAAGCTGACAACGTTGTTTGAAGGTGAGTAGCTAGCATTATTTTCAATACCACTATTGGCCCAAATGGTTAAATTTCTACCTCTTAAATAAAAAGCATTATGAGAACTACTATACATGCCACTTGGAAAAGAGGTGACATAAGGAAGACCTATACCAAGATCAAAACTAAAGGCTTGGGTGTTAAGAAATTTATCTGTGATATCTCTTGAGTTACCAAATGCTTGAATCTGTAGAAATTCTTCAGTTGTTACAGGGTAGGCAAATCTTCTATCGGCAAATTCTAGGATTGAAGAGTTTTCTGCTTTTATTACTTTATAACAATCAGTGATCGTTGTTGTTTTTCCAGTACAATCGTTTTTAAGAAAATTATTATTTGAAATAAATTTTGGTGCCTCTGTAAGGTAGTTTGATAGATCGGTATTTGAGTCTAAATTAAAGTTACCTGATATGCCGGTAATAGAGTCTGTTAGATAGCGGCCATAACCAGGTGAGACTGTATCGGGAGTGTTTGCAACACCAGCTGAAGATCTTTTCTTACCACCTGATTGAGAACTTAAACAACTTGAAATAAGAGTGAGAAGACATAGAATGGTGCCTAAACGAATACCTATTCGCTTTGAACTTTCATTCATGTTTTTAAAGATCCTTCTTCTCATTAAACTCTTCCTTGCCTAAGCAATTCTATTTGACCAATCCACCACTTTTTAAGAAGTCGAGAGCGTCACTACCTAATATTCCAGAATCAAAAGAGTCGAGCCCATTTCGACCTCCCATCTGCATTTGCGCCATACATGGCGTGTCTTCAAAAGATTCACCAATTTTTCCACTTGAAGAACTTGTAGGAATGCTTTCTATACTTGCAATAGCTCTCCCTACGTTTTTAAATGGAGAGTCGGTTAGTTCTGTATCTTTTTGCTTATTAGCACACTGTTCAGGAGTTTTTCCGGCAGGTGGTGTTGAGCAGGCCGAAACAATATTTGCTGCAACTTTTGCTTTATAGTCTTTACAAAGATCTTTCTTTGAAGGGTCATATGTAGCAAAGTCAAAACCTAAGTGTGCAGTTAGACTTGCAGGTATTGATGCAGGTGCAGTTACACTAATATTACCTGGAGAGATCACTTTACGAAGGTATTTTTTGTAAATACTAGTGTCTCTAAAGTCACTTGATAAAGTAGGAGCTGTATTACTTGATCCGGCAGCATATGTTTCAAGTGCTGTTTTATCAGCTGAAGGGATATCATCTTCATATCTATCTATTATATCTTCGATAATCTCTCTTCTAGCACCTGCCCAATCACTACCTTGATCACAGGCATCTTTAAAGTTCATAACATAATCTTCTGTAGTAGGAGAGTCTGAACTTTCATCCGCTTCGTTATTAACTGATTTACAATAACCCTTGTATTGTATCGCAACAGGGCCAACTTCTGGATTTACATAGGAAGACGCTTCCATCACATCTTCAACTAAACTTTCTGCTTGATCACAACCGGCACCAGGGTTTTGTCTTAGCATATTATACTTTTTACAAAACTGACCTGCTTTTGCGTATTCATCTTGTTGAGCTTTATAAGCATCAGCTGCCATTTTCTGTGTTGCTTGTTCGGCCTTCTCACAGTCAGAAGCGATTTTCTTCCATCTCTTCAGATTATCTTTAACAGCTTTTTCTTGAGACGCGATATACTCACCAATTTCTTTATTAACAGCAGAGGCTTGTTTCTTAAGCATATCTTTCATTTTTAGGATTTCACCTGGAAGGTTTTCAATATCTTTTAAATCTCCGCCACCTTTTAACATGATCCCAAATTTTGGATGTTTCTTATCTGCTGGCATTTTTACAAAGAGATCTTTTGGAAATTCGTACTCAGCACCAGGAATAAACTTTCTGATAAACTCAGCATCTTGAACAACTTGTGCTTTTACAGAAGCAAGAATGGCCTCTTGTCTAGCAACGAGTGCTGTAATATTTCTATCGTAATTCGCCCCAAGTGTTTTCATTCTTTGTTGTTTCTGTGCAATGACTTGATCTACTTGATTATAACAATTATTAACTTGGTCCGAACATTGAGAAGCGTGGGCCATACAAAATGATTGTGACTTTGGATTCATCATTTCATTGTTATCGGCAGAGCATGAACCTGATTCCATCGGTTGTCCATTACAGTTTTGAACTTGCTCACGAATAGAGTTCACAATATTTGAACTAAAGCTTTTTTCAAGCTTCATGATTTGCTTGATATAACGATCAGCTCTATCAATTTTTTCTTTAATCGATTTTTGATTAGTATTATTTGCACTAAAGGTATTGTCTTGACTAATATAAGACTCACACATGGCCACTTGCTTTCTAAAAAGCCCGTATGGAGTATCGGCAATTTGATTAGCACTACCGTCTACATAACGAACAGTAATATCACCACGACCTAGTTTGGCATCTAATCTTCTAATTGCTTCAAGTTTTTCCTCAATGAAAGCATCACTATCAAGGATTCCTTTTAAAGCTTTCTTATAAGCAATAACTGTTGTTCCTTGGCTATTGGTAGACTCTTGTCTAAGACCATCAAGAATTTTCTCTGTTGAGATACCAACACCACTACCACTCATCGTTACACATTCATTAATTTCTTTCTTTCTAAAAAAGTTCTTTGCGTTCTTAGAGAAAGTTTTCATATTGTAACGAAAGTTGCTATCAAGAGTAGGAATTGAATAACCAACTTCTTCTTGTACCACTTTTCTAATTCTACCTACTTCACGGTCAAACTTACTTTTTTCTGACTTAAGTGATTGTTGCATTCCTAGGAATGGGTTTCTACCTTGTCCAACAATTTCACCAGGACTAAACTGCCAAGCTTCAACACCTTGTTCTTCGATCTGTGCTTGAATTGTTTTTAATTGTGAATCTAGATCAGACTTAAGTTTTGCTTCGTTGTTTTTGTAATCATTTGCTGATTGTTTACTGGCACTCAATTTGTCATCTCTAATTCCTAGAAGACCACCACTCTTTGGTGCACCTAAAAGGTTATTGTCACCAATAACTCGTCGACACTGAGGAGAGAAGTAGTCAGCAAATTTCTTTGTATTAGCGTCAAGGTCTCTACCTGTTTCACCAAATAGCTCACTGGCTTCTTTATCTAGTTCATCTAATAGTTTTTTGTTCTCATCTCTAAAAGCTTGATTCTCTTTTTTAATTTTATCTGAAAGTGCTTGTAGAGCATTCATTTTAGTATTGAATTGTGAAAGAGAGTTCTTTAGGTTTTCTTTAAGACACTCAATTCCTTGTGGGGCTCTTGAGTTTTGACCTACGGCCAATAAGTTTTCATAAAAATTTTCATGTGAGTAAGCAAGTTCTTTAAATTGACCTTGTGTA
>JAONMX010000035.1 GCA_028378565.1 Bacteriovoracaceae bacterium | reverse complement strand
ACTATCTTGAAGATATCCAAAAATTGACTCTTTTTGAACTTCTCTATTTGCATAATTACTAACCCAATTTTTTGAAACATCAAAAATAACAATTCCATTATTGACAATTTCTGATACTTCTTCCGGCTTAATTATTGTTCCATTATTAACAAGATTTTGTGAAACTTCAGATATCGCACGGTTAGCGATACTTGAAACACTAATGTGTCTAAGTGGTATTTGGTCTTCCTCCGATGGTTCAATTGCATCATACATAATACGACCAAACTCTTCCTGAGCCTGTAATTCTGGAGATGGCATCATTCCGCTAGCTGCATTTTGTACCATTTGTAATCCACTTCCCGCAGCAGTCGCAGGAGCTCTATTCCCCATAAACTGATGGGATAATGAATAGAAAGCTTTATTTTGTAATACTTCTTCTATGGCCTCAATATTTCCATCTCTTCTGGCCTGTTGAATTGCTTGTGCTTCTTTTGGAGTAAAACTAATTTGTTGATGATCTTCACCATGCATGGCCACTTCAACAATTCCAAGACCCATTACCGTTCTACGGTGTAACTCTTCATTTTTATTTCTAAGAAAATCATCAATTCCCATACTAGAGTTTGTTTGAGAGGATCTCAATTCGTTTATAATATTTGTAAGTGGTACTTTATAAGTATCTGACATATTTTTAAGTTGAACAAAAGTCATTGTATCTATGTCTGATGGCTTTAGGTTTAGATCATCTTTTTCAAAACCACATAACTCTGGGTTTTTTTCACAGGCCTTTAACTGACTTGTAAATAGTGGTGCTAAAAGGTTTTTTCCATCGCTATCACTACAGTCAGCTGCATCCATAATAACTTTTTGAATTTTCCCTGGAGTACATCTTAATCTATTATCTAATTTATTATCTAATTGTTTCCAAGTTTGGAAAGTTAAGTTTGATGAGAGTCTATTCTGGGTATTTGAAATTGTAGAATACCTCTTCATTAAATTTCTCATGATACTTTCTTTTCTCATTTTCGAAATATTTTTTTGACGTTCCTTACTTCTTAAAGTTTCTATATAGTTTCGAACTTCTTGTGTTCCAGCTTTACTTCCTTGACAGACACCTTCACTTGCTTTGTTCATCGTAACATCACAAAAATTTGTTCTATCCACAAGGTTAGTATTACTCCCATTCCCAAGAACATCTGCAAAAGCATGTTGAATCCCCATACCTCCAATTCCACAAAGATTGTCATCAAAGTGACTTGCAAGTTTATTTATTGAAAGTGAAACTGAAGGGGCAACAGCATAAGCATTACACTCTGGTCTCGCAAAGTCTCCATATTCAAAGCTTTCCACATTATTTCTTAATCTTGAATCTTGTACGACATTACCCATGTCGAGCTGAGCAGGCACATATTTTGACGTACTTAATAATGGAAAAGATAATGAGTTAGAAATATAGTCCCAACCTCTTGAGAGGCTATAGTTACCAAAGATACTTGTTGGTTCTTCAGCTTTGTCTCCTGAGAACGTTAGCTCTGGTGAGTAACTCAATGGCATCATTGGATAGTTTGTTCTTGTACCTAAACCAATTCCCATCGGGTCATCTGAGCTCCAATCCCAACGATATGGAACCTCTGAAGAGTTATCAAGAGAGATACCTCTAACTGGACCAAGCTGAGTTTCTAACTCTTGAGCGTACAAAGGAAACGCAAGTAACGAGTAACAGCTTAATAATGAAATAACTTTTCTAATCATGTCGGTCTCCACCTTATAGTACACTCTCTTTTCGGCTAAAATTCACAAATTCTTGAGCGAACTCATTGCCTTTTTATCAATTATAAGGACTTATCATTTCACTCCCTAAGGATATTAAAATCTTAGGATGATCTGAATCTAAGTGTCTGAAAAAACAAGGAATAATTCCAATAAAGCGAGTTTTATATTTGCCTACTTGATGAGGCAGTCTAGAAATAAAGCTTTGAAATTACACGGCTTTCCTTGACCTAAAAGCACATGCTTTCTATTCTTTGCTAAGTAAAAACAGAGCAAACTTCTGACTCTTTCAACAAGAAGGAATAACAATGAGTTTAGAGCATATTCATGTAGAAGGTAGTGATAACGATTGGGCCTTTATTGTCCTTCACGGCTATGGTGCAAGTATGAATGACTTGGCACCCCTATCCCAATTCTTCACTCAATTTAAAGGTCACACCTACTATCCAGATGGTGTATTAGAAATTCCCATGGGACCTTTCTATGTTGGTAAGGCCTGGTTTCAAATTGATCCAGCAAGACTACAAGACCCAAATGCTAATGATAATCTTGATAAGTATTTTGCAAATGTTCCAGATGGCTTTTTAGAAGCAAGAGAAAAGATAACTTCCTATATTGATGAAATCAAAAAGAAACATAAGAATGTAATTATTGGAGGTTTCAGTCAAGGCAGTATGATGGCCATTGACCTTGCCCTTGAAAATCCAAATGACTATAAAGCACTCGTGCTCTTAAGCTCAAGCTTAGTTGCACCTGAAAGACTAAAAGGCTTTTTAAAATCAAAAACCCCAATTAAAACATTTCAATCTCACGGTACAGGTGACCCGATTCTCCCGTTTAAAAGAGCAGAACTTTTAAGAGATATGCTTAATAACCACGGCCAATCAATTGAGTTTCACCCTTTTCATGGTGCCCATGAAATTCCAATGCCTATTATCGAAGAATTAAACTCATTCTTAGGAAATGTTTATGCAAATTGAAGGTAACTTATTAAAAATGAAAACTAGTCTGAAAGATGGCAAGGCATGTTACCAACTTCCTGTGAAAGAAAAGGGAAACGAAGACTATACTTACTTTCCTATTGAAGAGCAGATTGGAAAGAATTTAAAAATTACTTTTGATGGACTCATCAATGATATATACGACCAAAAACCAATCAAAAAAAGTTATGCTCAAGGCTTTAGTTATAAAAACTTAATTACTCTGGCCAGGTGTGATACCTGCATCGTAAAGCCAGAGCTTTGCCACTATGATGAAGGAACTTGTCGTGAACCAAAGTGGGGAGAAGAGCATTGCTTTATTCCTCATATTATTTATCTCTCTGTTACTTCTGGTGCAAAAATTGGCATCACAAGAAATACCCAAGTCCCTCACCGTTGGATTGATCAAGGGGCACATCTTGCTTTACCAATTCTGGAAGTTGCTGATCGTAAAACCTCTGGTTTAATTGAAAGTGAAATCGCTAAAGAAATGAATGATAAAACCAATTGGAGAAAAATGCTCAAGGGCGAATCTGAAGATGTAGACCTCTATGATCTTCGCGAAACTATTTTTGATCAATATGCTGATCTTTTAGATGAAATGGATGCTAAAGATCTAGATGAGCAGATAATAGAAATTCAGTACCCAATTACAGAACTACCAGAGAAAATTAAAAGCTTTGGTCTTGATAAATCACCTGTTGTTGAAGGGAAATTCTTGGGAATTAAGGGACAATATCTTATAATGGACACTGGTGTTATTAACTTAAGAAAACATCAAGGCTACTTTGTAGACTTCAAATTTAACTAAAAACAAAAGAACCAAAAGAGACTCTATGTCACCAACAATTCCTGAATCTATTACCGAAGCATATAAATTTGCACTAGTGGCCCAAGGCAAGGCCCATGCACCCTACTCTCACTTCCTTGTTGGATGTGCCATTAAATTTAAAGGGGTAGATGAGCTAATACCAGGCTGTAATGTAGAAAATGCAAGTTACGGAGCAACTATCTGCGCCGAAAGAAATGCGCTCATTCAGTCTGTAGCAAGGTTTGGTAAAAAAGAAATTGAATATGTTGTCGTTGTTGCTAAGACAACAAAACCAACACCACCATGTGCTCTGTGCTTACAAGTTTTTAATGAGTTTGGGCCCCATGATTTTCCAATATGGATTGGAAATTCTAGCAAGCTACTAAAGAAATATATGTTTAGAGAGTTACTACCTATCAGCTTTGATACTTTAGATGACAAAGAAGAAACATGAGTGATGACAAAAACCCATTCTCTAAAATCTCTCCCTTTATAAAAAAAGATTCCAAATTCTATACTTCTTCTTTTAAAGATGATTTTGCAACTGGTCTCTCACAAATATTTCTACCTAAAAATGGAACATGGACTTTTAGTTCAACTAACATAAAAGAAATTAAACCTGTTATCATCAATAACTTCTTAGAAAATACGGAAGAAAAATCAATCTATACTCAATTTTTAGATATTGATGGAAAAACTCAAGCGGTTATCATCTTTCATCAAAGCTTTATAGAGAGATACCTCCACTATAGTATGGGCGGTAATCTAAAAACAGAGATCCAATCACAGTCTCCTACCAAAGAAAAATCAATTGAATTATCAAAGTTTAACATTAAGGTTATTGAAAACCTATCCCTTAGCCTTTCTAAGGTCATTGAGTTTTCCTTGAGCAAGTCCATTTCTCTCAACAAAAAGATTTCAAGTGAAGTCTATATTCATCAAAACTTGATAAAGGTAGATGCACCCACTCACGCTTTTTATCATGTGGAGTTTTGGCTAAAAGAAGATAATTCAAGTTTTGATTTATTATTACGTTCTGAAAATTTTTAAGAGTTTATTTTATCAATATGGGCATGAATGGTTTTTAATGCGTATTTTTTTAAACGAGGATCAAGACCCTCATAGATGTGCTCATATATTTCTTCTATTGTTTTATTCTTACTAAGTAACTCAATAATGGTTTTTTCCCGCATCTTTCTATGTTTTAGAGTCATCTTTAGTTTATAGACACCACCTAAAGCAATTCCGTGACTTGGAATAATAAACTTTGGACAAAGAGCGATCACTTTCTCTAGTGAATCAAAGTACTTCTGCATATTTCCTTCAGGAGCACCAATCACAACAGTGCCAACACTTTGGATAAGATCCCCTACAATAACCCATTTATTTTCAGAATCAGTAATGGCCAACTGCCCTTCGTCATGACCAGGAACAGCGAATAGACTCACCTTTCTTCCATCTGCTAAAGTGGTTAAAGTATCTGCTTCTTTAACAATATCAATTTTCACTCCATCAAAATATTCTTTTCCATATTTTGTCAGAATACGATCATGACTATCTTGACTAATTTTAATAGGACAACCTAAATGCTTAGCAAGAGGAACACTATACTCATGATGATCCGGATGATGATGAGTAATAAAAATAGCATGAATTGAAAAATCTTTAAGTGAGTATTTAAACTTTTCAAGTTCTTCTTCGTTTTTAGGTGAAGGATCAATCAAAGTATCATTAATTAAAAAAGAGTTCGTTCTATTTGCCGGCGGAAAAGTATTTGAAAGAGGCAAAAATTGTTTTATCCCATATAGGCTTTCGATCATGGCAATTTCTTTTTGATCATCATAATCTAAATTTAAATCAACTTCTTTTTCATCATTTAAAAACTGATCAAAAGCTTTAAAGCAAGAAATTGTCGGTGGAACACATAGAATATTGTTAAGCTCATACTCTTGAAGTACCTCTTTAGCATTCCACCAAAATGTTTCAAAGACCTCGCCATCATCAAATTGAAAATTAATTTTCTCATCAGGATCATTTAGTGAAACCAAATAGAAGTAAGTATCAAAACGGTAAGGATTAAAGGAAGGAGTCACTGCGTTTCCAAAATAGCTTACTTTTGAAATTAATGAGTTCTTGTGGAGCTCAATGAGATCAAGTCCCGTTTCTTCTTTGACTTCACGGTAAAGGGCCATGATCAAGTCAGATGAATGTTTTATGGTATTTAAGCGATCTAGTTCAGGGTGCTGCTTCGTAAGGTCCTCTTTATCAACCTTACCCCCAGGAAAAGCAGTATATCCAGGAAATACACTTAAGTGTTCTTGTCTTTTGATCGTCAAAAACTTCTTATTTCTTTCTAATATAACAGTTACAGCTTTTCTCATTTTTCAAAACTTATGATGTTGTTATTTAAATCAAATTTAACCATTTTAAATTGCATCAACCAAGGTGTTCCTAAATTCATCATAACATCTCTATCAAAATAAAGGGCATCAAAGGGAGAACGAATTAATTGTGCTTTATCTATGCTTAACTTTTTACAATCACCACCTATAGGAATCTGCGTAGTTACTTCAGGAATATCTCCATAAACTTGTGAACCGGTATCAAGTCTTACTTTAATATTCTTTGAACAATAGAACTCTAAGGCATCGGCCTTAATTTCCTTAAAATCTAAACGGAAACTTAACTCACTCTTTATTGAATCTTTAGGACAACTATATATTTTTTTATTTTTTATATCTAAACAAATTAGGCCCTTTTTAAAAGCACTAAGCCCAACAAGACCAATCAGACCTCCAGGCAGATTATCATAGGTAATAAAATCGAAGTCCTTCTTGTCCCATAAAAAACTCCCCACATCTTTCTTATTTTCAAGTACGGGTAGCTCACTCACTGTTTTGTTATGAAAAGCAAGTTTCTTACTACCGCAGATACGGTGAATTTCACGATTGTAGACTTTATTAGAAATTAATGAATCTTGAGCACCAGTATCTAATAGAATTCGACTCTCTTTATCTAAGAAGATTAGATTCTTATGAAAGTAAATTTTCTTACTTGAAAAAGACATAGGAGTACAATCTTTAAAACCACCTACAAATAATTTTCGATCAAGCCCTTTAAGGGATTTTAGTTTTTCTTTTCTTTGAATGGACAGATTCTTATAACTCTTACCTTCGAAGCTCTCTCTTGATATCTTTCCAGAATTAAAGTCATTCAATAATTGAACAGGGTCAGAGAGACTCCCCTTAGACTCATCGGCCATTTTTATTTTTTGTAAGTGAAGCTTTCTAGCAACTCTTTTCAAAGTAATTTTTAACTCCCAAGGCAGTGCTTTTTGATATTGGATGAGATTAGTCAAGGCCATTTCTCTTTGAGATGTACTTAGACCAAGGTCCTTTGCATAGAAGTAATAGAGTTGATAGATCTCAATTTCATCAAGGAGATGAAATCTTTCATTTGTTTTCTTTAATAATTTGATCCATTTTTGTAGTTCAATGCCAAGCTCAGCAGCTGTTTTCTTTTTCTTTGCTTTTTCTAGTTTTTCTACATCTTTTACTTTTTTTTCAATTAAAACCAGTAATGCATTGGTAAAGATTTTACGTTTATTATAATTTAGATAATTCGATGACTTATTATCTCTTTGCAGAACATGAATCAATTCATGAAAACAGTCCGATTTATTAATCGATGGCAAATAATAGACTGTTTTTTCTTTATAATATACAAGAGCTCTCTTACTCGTTTTTAAAATCTCTTCAGAAAGAGGATGCCCAAGCTTTGCTTTCTCAACTTTGAAACCGAGTTTTGAAATTTCAGAAAAGCATTGTTTTAAATCCCATTTTTTATATTCATTGATTAATTGTTCATTAAGAATAAGTCCTGAGCACAACTGATAAGAGCTCTTCTCTTTTAAAACTCTGCATTGACCGGCTTTTTTATAAAGCTCATAAACAACACTTAATTGATCAGGAGTAGCAAATTTAACACTCGTAGAAAAAGTATTGTTCATTAAGAAATACAGAAAGAAAGCAAAGAACTTCATGACCATTACAACCCGTACTTTGTCGCACTTTCATAACGGACTTCACGGTAGCCTTTAATATTCTCAAGTTTCTTGAGCTCATGATATCGTTTCTCTTCAGGTAATTTACTAATATCATCGATCATCTTTTCTCTTATCTTTGAGGAAATCTCTCTTTCTTTTGAATGCCACTTAACTAAAAAGAGCCTGAGAACTCTCATATACCTCATGATTCTAAACATCCAAGGTCTAGGGCTAACGTCAAATTCTAAAGACATCCCCAGAATATCAAATTTAGGTCGATTAATATGATTGACTCTAAACTTTGTCCCTAAGTTTTTATAGGCCTTAGAGTCTCTCATTTTCTTAATCGGAGATATCATTTGATGACTCACAAAAACTTCATCTTTCACAAAGTAAGTCTTCGCTAGTGTTCTTAAGGCCATTCTCTTATGTTCATAACTTTTTGAAAATAATTGTGATATTTCTCCGGCCTTAGAAATGAAATCATCAACTCGTGCCCCTCTATTATAAATATAGATATCGTGGAGATATTGCGCGAGATAATGTTTTTTAACTTCTGGAAAATATTTATCAAGAGTATTTAAATTAGAATTAAATAATTTAAATATTTCTTTAGTACTTTGCCACGGCAAAAAAGAATCTTTTAAAGATTGTCTCACAATATCGACTTTCTCTTCTTCTGAAAGTTTATTACGAGGAGTAATACTTTCTTCCCCGTTTTCAATTAAATAACGTCCTATCGTGAAGGCCATCAAGTTATTATCTAACTCTTCTTTCTTCATTGTTTTCTTAAAGGCATCTTTCATATTATCAAGAGTAAAAGGTAACTTCCCTGATTGCCATGCAACTCCAAGTAGCATCGCAGAAGCATAGACACTCTTTCCAAGATAATGCAATGAAAGCTTCTTTAACCCGAATGTTCTTAGGTTTTCCCCAACTTTTAGCTCTAACTTTCTTAAAAGCTCTGTTCGAGATAATGTCTTCTTCTCAACTGCATTATCAAGCATAATGCTAAGAGGTATTTGGAAATCATTATCAAATAAACAAAGACCTTCACTTTTTATAAAGCGTATATGTGTACTTCCATCAAGTAAGTCTGGACTAAGTAAAAGATCAGCTGTTCCACTTGGAGTAACGGCTCCATAACTCTTCTCTTTGTTAAATATCGATAAATGCGAAGTTACATTTCCGTTTCTTTGAGCAAGTCCTTTTTGATCTACAAACTTAAATGATAAATCTTCACGACCATTCATCTCTGTAGCAGCTTGAGCAAGAACATTTGAAATCGTTGTGACTCCTGAACCACCAACACCTGTCACAACGACTCTTAGGTCGTCTCCATTAGCAATAGAATCAAATGACTTAGTAATATTGGGTAGGGCCAAGTTTTTTTCGTTTATATCCAATTTATCAGAGTTCTTATATTTCGTTGGGTGATAATTTATAACATCAACCAGTTCGAAACTAGGACAAGCTTTCATTTTTGTGCAATAGGAGTCTGAAACACAAATTTGCGGATCAATGGTTACTTTAGATCCATAGGCATCAAAGGTTTGAGTTAGACCAGGGCAACCTGTTGACTCTACACACACGCGACAATCTTCACAGGCATCAGTATTTATTTGATAAAAGCTTTTCTTACTGAGAACTTTTCCTTGAGCAAAATCTTTTCTCTCTTTTGCTTTTAATCGCCCTTGAAAAGTGAGAGCACATTCTTTATTCGAAACAATAACTTTGATACCAGGTTTTCTTACAGTCTCAATTAATTTATTTTTATAAAAATAGCGATCACTTGGATTAACCTCAAAGGCCAAATCTACCCCAAGAGACTCAACAGCATTTAGCATATTTTGTCTTGGTCGTGCTTCACCTTCAACAGAAACCCCAGAGGCTGGCGTCATCTGATGCCCAGTCATGGCCGTATTATCATTATCTAATAGAATATATGTAATTTGATGCCCACACTGTACTGAATTCGAAATATCAGTAATACCACTATGAAAGAATGTTGAATCCCCCATTAAAACTACTGATGGGTTTTCAGAGAACATATCGAGGCCAGCACCAAGAGCTCCCCCTTGTCCCATTGCTGATAGATTATGCATTTCTTTAAAGGGAGGTAAAAAACTTAAGGAATAGCACCCCACATCACCGTGTGAAATCAAATCAATATCTTCTTCTTTTAAAATTTTTCTTAAGTCTTTAAGCAAACTGAGTGTTTCACGATGAGGACACCCTGGACAAAAGGTTGGGAGCCTTTTTGGTAGAGCTTCATCCCACGTACAGACTTGATGACATAAACTTTCTTTTATTTTATTTTCAAAGTTAAGGGCCTCAAGTGCTCGGACCAATCCATCTCGAATCAATTCAAAACTTAAACCTCCATGAGCCGGAAAACCACTCATGGTTTTCTCACCAACTTTAAAATCTTTCCCCAGCACATTGACACTGAGATTGTTCTTATTAATAAGTTCTCTTAATTCCGATTCAAGAAAACCTCTTTTTTCTTCAACAACAATAATAGTCTTCTTTGACTTTAACCAAGGAACTAAAATATTTGAAACGAGTGGATATGAACAAGCACATTTATAAAGAGAAACCTCGTCCAGTAACTCCCCTTCTTCTAAAACTTGTTTAAGTGTCTCAAAAATCACTCCACTAGATATAATTCCGACATCAGATTCTTTTTTCCCGAAGGTTATATCTAGAGCAAGCTTTTCCAACTCTCTTTCAATTTTTGGAAAGCGCTCATTTATCATTCTTACGTCTGCACCTAAAGAGTTTGGTGGGACCATAACGTTTTGAGAGAGATCAAATTGACTAGGATCAAGATTTTCTTTTTCTTTTTTTACTTCTTTTGGAAGACCAACTTCAACACGACCACCGCCTTCGGCCATGTAAGTAGAAAGTATAACTCCTTGATAAACACTTGTTCTTTGAGACAAACCAAGTGCGACCTTCATCCAATCTTTTAACTCTTGAGGAGTTGAAGGTTCAAGAAATGGAATATGCAAATGTTTAAATAAGTAACGACTATCTGCTGGCGTACTGGTTGAAATAGACCAAGGGTCATCCCCAACAACAATAACTGTTCCGGCTTTAACTGCTTCACCTGATTCAGCAGATATGGTGCTTAATCCTGGATTCGCAAAGTTTCCTACCGAAAGAGCATCACTTGCCACGTGAAGCCCCATGGACTTCATGGCCACTATACAATCTCTACCTGCTTGTTTTGCACCAGAAGCCATCGCTGCAGCATTGGCCTCACTATTGGCGATAGCGACCTTTATGCCCTTTTCTTGAAATTCACTTTTTCGTTTATAGAGAATATTAAAATAGTCAGCGAGAGGACTACCTGGATATCCTGTATATAAAGAGAAGCCAGCTTCTAGGGCCCCTTGAATAATCAATTCATTCCCATTGAGAATTTGAGTGCTCATCTGAACTCCAATATTCGAAATAACGACTACTTATACTACTCTTTTGATTCAGTATTTGTCCAAGACAGTATAATTAATAATAATACTAAAGTTTTCTAGTCAATTAACCGACATATTACTAATGCACGTTGATAAATTTCTAGATCATTCATTAAAAAGTAAAAGCGAAAATAAGGATATTTGGGGACCAATAAAAGACTTTCGAAACCAAGGTCCTTTAAATGACTTTGATTTAATGGTTCAAGCAAGTTTACGCTACCACTTACAAAAACACTTAATAAGCAATATGCAGGAATTCATTTCTCAAGGTCTAACAGAAGAAAAACTTCATAGTATTACAGAAGAATTTGACCTGGGACCAGGTGCAATAAAGAGGTATCAACTTTTAAAAACTCTAGAAATTTTTAATGAGTTTAATAATCTATTTGAATTGGAAAATTACTTTAATGAAAGCTTTGGGGAATCATGCTCCCAAGTCTATATTGAATCTCTTATCATTTTGGATAAAGAATGTGTGACGACACTTATAAAAAAGCAGATCAAGTCTGAAAACGAGTCTTTCCCACAAGAATGGACCTATTCTATACATTTTCAAAGTTGTTGGAATGAATGCTTCGAAAAATATGGAAAGCATAAATCAATTTTAATGAACGCTAAAAAATGGCTATCATCCATTCTTAATAAAGCAGCTTAATCTTCAAAATGTTCAGCAATAACTTTTGCGACTTCCTTAACCTTACTTGCTTTAGCATTATTATTAACAAGAAACTCAACTAGTTTACTACTGTAGAAAGCTTCTTCACATTCCGTTCTTCCCCAATAACCACAACCAGTTTCTTGTGCAAGAACGTCATTTCGAAATGCTCTTTGAATGGCCATCAATTCAGGATTATTATATTGAATTCGGTTATAAACACCACGTGCTTCTATAGGTTCAAGCCCTTTCGTTACACTCTTTAAATGATTTACAATCACATTTGTACATTTATAACCATTGAAGTTCTGATTAATATCAAAATCATCGTCTTGTGCAAGCACACACTGAAAGAAAAGATCGTACAAATTAATGGTACTAACAGCTCTTTCAATTTTCATTTTATTCCATTCTCTTGTTTCATAAAGAAAGTAGTACTTCGGCTTTGTTTGAATAAGCTTTGAAAGAGCATTCCATACAACAGCTTTATCAAGATTATAAAAGCTAAAAGCATCCAGTGCTTCATAGATAATTGGTCTAATTGCTAACTCAACTAAACACTTATCTGAAATAGCACTAAGAGCAGAACATCTATCTAAATAATCTTTAAGGCTAGAACTTGGAATGATATAGTGGTTCTTTTTAGAGTCTTCAATGATATTTACCATATAATAATAAACTTCACTTACTTGAAAATATTTGTTTTGAAGAACCATTCTTTGAACAGCAATATCAAGTTCAGAAACACCATCCTTATTGATAATTGAATCAATGTTAAATGCCTGTGATGGTATATGACCTCTAAGAAAAGACTGAAAATTAGGGAAGCTTTCAATGATTCGGATCAGTTTTGTTTGATCTGTGTCATTAATTCCCTTCAAAGCCTTATGATTACTAGCAATATTGGCATGTGCCGACACAGAGCAAAGCAGTGCGAAAATCACGAAAATACAGTTAGTTACAATTAGTTTTATCATATAAATTCCTTATTACTATATTCATAACGCAACGCGCACCTGTTTTGAAGGTCTATTGTAAATTCTACATAGTTGTCCACGCTATCTGCCTTGAAAGTATGCGAAATATAAGGAAAAATAGGCGCAAATTTGTAATGAGGGGTAGTTAATATGGGATCAACAATATCTGCAGAGAATCCAATCGGCATTAAGGCAATCGACCATTTAGAGTTCACTTGCGAAAACTTAAACACACCAACTAAGGATTTATTCTATAAGTTCGGCTTTACAAAGACATTTGAAAATAAGTCTCTCAACGCAGAACTTTTTACTCAAGGTCAAGTACGCTTCTTAATGATTGCCTCAGAAAATAATGACGATCACAGTTATCAATATCTAAAAGATCACGGTGAAGGGGTTTCAAAGATTAGCTTTCTAGTTGAAGATGCTAAACATGCTATTACTGAAACTGTTAAAAGAGGTGCTCAACTTGTTCAAGACCTTAAAATCGAAAAAGATGAACATGGAGAATATAAAACAGCTTCTGTTAGAGGATTTGGAGACGTCTTAAATGAATTTGTTGAGCGTCCCATGTCAGGCTTTAGACCAAATTACCTTGCTATAGAAAATGATCCTAAGGCAACACCACTTTCATCTAGAGTTGCTAGAATTGATCACCTTACCAATAATGTTCCTAAAGGTGAGATGAAGAAATGGGTTCAATTCTATGAAGATATTTATGGTTTTAAAGTCACAAGATACTTTGATATTAAAGGGGCAAAGACAGGGCTACAAAGTGAAGTTGTTCAGCTTCCAAATGGAGCAGTGATCATCCCTATCAATGAGCCAGAAGTTGAAGATGGAAAATCTCAAATTCAAGAATTTTTAGATCTTCACAAAGGTCCAGGAGTTCAGCATATTGCCCTCACCTGTTCAGATATTTTATCTTCAGTAAAAGATCTGCGTGAAAGAGGCATCAAGTTTTTAGATATCCCTCATACATATTATGAAGATATTCCAAAGAGAGAATTTAAAGTTGAAGAAAAACTAGATGATTTAGAAGATAGACAACTTCTTGTTGATGGTGACCCGGAGGGATACCTGATTCAAAACTTTACAGAAACCTATGTCGGACCTCTCTTTTTTGAATTTATTCAAAGAAAAAACCATAACGGTTTTGGTGAAGGTAATTTCCAGGCCCTCTTTGATGCTATCGAAAGAGACCAGATGAAAAGAGGTTATCTTGAGTCTTAACAATATCACTATTGAAAGTCACTGGAAT
>JAONMX010000034.1 GCA_028378565.1 Bacteriovoracaceae bacterium | reverse complement strand
ATGGAAATCAAGGAACTAGTTAAACTAGCTACTGAACTTAAAGTTGAAAATCCTTCCGCACTTAAGAAACACGAACTCATCTTTTCTATTCTAAAAACTAAAGTTAAAAATGAAGAAGAAATCTTCGGTGGTGGAGTTCTCGAAATTCTCCCTGATGGATTTGGATTTCTTAGATCACCTGGATATAACTATCTTCCCGGTGCAGATGATATTTATGTAAGCCCATCGCAAATTAGAAGATTTGGACTTAAGAAAGGGGATTCTGTTGAAGGTCAAATTAGACCTCCTAAAGAAAGTGAAAGATACTTTGCTCTTCTTAAGCTTAGTACGATAAATGATCAAACTCCTGAAGGTCATAAGAAGCAAGTTTTATTTGATAACCTAACTCCTCTTTATCCAGACAAGAAGATTAATCTAGAGTCTAAGCCAACAAATTACTCAACACGTATTATTGATCTATTTGTTCCTCAAGGTTTTGGACAAAGATGTTTGATCGTTGCTCCACCAAAAGCTGGTAAAACTGTTCTTCTCCAAGATATTGCAAATGCTATTTCTGACAATCATCCTGAAGCAACTCTTATTGTTCTTCTTATTGATGAAAGACCGGAAGAAGTTACTGATATGAAAAGAAATGTTAAGGCAGAAGTTGTAAGTTCTACCTTTGATGAGCCGGCAAATCGTCACGTTCAAGTTGCAGAAATGGTGATTGAAAAATCTAAGCGTTTAACTGAAGCTGGAAAAGATGTGATCATCCTTCTCGATTCAATTACAAGACTTGCTAGAGCATATAACACTGTTGTTCCTCCATCAGGGAAAATTCTTTCTGGTGGTGTTGATTCAAATGCACTACATAGACCAAAAAGATTCTTTGGAGCTGCGAGAAATATTGAAAACGGTGGCTCACTGACAATTATTGCAACTTCATTAATTGATACAGGTTCAAGAATGGACGAAGTTATCTTTGAAGAATTTAAAGGTACTGGTAACTCTGAAATTCAACTTGATAGAAAACTTCTAGAGAAGAGAATTTTCCCTGCTCTAGATATTAATAAGTCATCAACTCGTAAAGAAGACCTATTGATGACACCAGAAGACCTTTCAAGAGTTTATGTTCTTAGAAAAGTTCTTCACCCAATGAATACAATTGATTCGATGGAATTTATTCTTAGTCGTGTAACTAAGACTAAAACAAATGGAGAGTTCCTAGAATCAATGAATGGTTAGCAAAATTTAATTAAAAATTGAGACGGCCCCCGTTTATGGATTTCCATGGGGGCCGTTTTTTTTAGGAGTAAATATGTTTGATAAACTTGAAGCCGTTGTTGATCGTTTAAATGAGCTTAACGAAAAAATGTCTGACCCAAGTCTATATGAAAGAAAGAAAGAACTAGAAGAACTTTCTAGAGAAAGGTCAAATATCGAAGAGGTCGTTAAGGTTTACCTTGAATACAAAGCTGTTAAAGCTGACATTAACGAAGCAAAAGATATTCTAAAAAATGAAAAAGATGAAGATATGCGTGAGATGGCCAAAGATGAGCTTTCTGAAAAAGAAGCGCTTATCCCAAATATGGAGGAAGAGTTAAGACTTCTTCTACTTCCGAAAGACCCACTTGATGATAAAAACGTTATGGTCGAAATTCGCGCCGGTGCCGGTGGAGATGAAGCTTCTATTTTTGTAGGTGAAGTTTATAGAATGTATCAAAACTATTGTCGTTCACTTGGCTTCAAAACAGATATGGTTAGTATTAGTGAAGGAGATGAGGGAATCAAAGAAGTGATTTTTTCAGTTAGTGGCGATAAGGTTTATTCTATACTTAAGTTTGAATCCGGAGTTCACCGAGTTCAAAGAGTTCCGAAAACGGAATCACAAGGTCGAGTCCATACTTCAACAATTACAGTTGCCGTTATGCCAGAAGCCGAGGATGTAGATTGGGAACTTGATATGAACGATGTTCGTATTGATGTTTACCGTTCTGGTGGTGCTGGTGGGCAATCAGTAAATACCACAGACTCTGCTGTAAGAGTCACCCATATTCCGACTGGAGTTGTGGTTGCTAACCAAGACCAAAAATCACAGCTAAAGAACAAAGAAAAAGCATTGAAAATTTTGAAAACAAGAATTTATGACGCCATGGTGAGAGAAGCTAAAAGTGAAGTCGATGAAGCCCGTAAAGATTTAGTTGGAACTGGTGATCGATCTGAAAGAATTAGAACATATAACTTTCCACAAGGAAGACTTACTGACCATAGAATTGGTTTAACTATTTACTCTCTTGATAAAGTGATTGAGGGAGCTATGGAAGAAGTTACAAATGCTTTGATCGCTCATAATCAGGCAGAACTATTAAAAGGTACTGATGAGTAACGAAAGTATTCTCACCTATGATTCTAAGATCAAAAAATTCTTTCATGACAATAAAGAGTCTTTAAATTTATTTTATCCGGGAATCTCTCTACAAAGAATTGAGAATGATTTTCAAATATTTTGTGAAGGTAATTTAAGTCGTAAAGAAGAGCATATAGATAATTTTCTCATTCAATTAAATGATGGAAAGCCGCTTGAATATATTACCGGAAAGGCCTTCTTTTACGAGTCTGAATTTTTTGTGAACAATTCAGTCCTCATCCCTCGTTCTGAAACTGAAATTTTAGTTGAAACTGTTGTTAAAGAGCTCAAAGAAAGTGACAAGGACTTTATGAGTATTGTTGATGTTGGTACAGGTTCTGGTGCGATACTTCTCTCCATTTGCCGAGCTTTAGACAATAAACCAAGTCTTGTTGCCTGTGGAATTGATATTTCGGAATGTGCCTTAAAAGTCGCTAAACGTAATGAATATCTTTTGAAATATTCCCTGCCGAAACATCATACAATTTCTTGGAGTTTAGGGGATCGTTTAGTTGATACCGCTACAGATTCAGTTGATTGTATCGTAAGTAATCCTCCTTATATTAAATTTCACCAAGACAAGGTAAAAGTCCATCGACAAGTTGACTCCTATGAGCCACATGTCGCCTTATATTTAGATGATGATAGCTATGAGGAATGGTTTGATAATTTCTTTAAGCAAGTTCATGACTGCTTAAAAAACGATGGATTATTTATGATGGAAGGACATGAGGACCACTTAGAAGATCAAGTTGAAGTCCTAAAAAAATTAAACTTTAAAGAAATAGAATTAATAAAAGATTACACCGATAGAAAACGCTTCATAAAAGCGAGGAAGTAAAATGGAAAAAATGTTAATCAATGGACCAACAAAACTTAATGGCTCTGTAAGAGTAAGTAGAGCAAAGAATGCTTATCTTCCAATTCTTGCAGGGGTACTTTTGTGTGAAGGACCTGTTACTCTTAAAAATGTTCCTGAATTAAGAGATATAAATACTATGAAAAAACTACTGGGGAACTTAGGGGTTAAGATCACTGGTGATAATTCATCGATGACTTTTGACAGTTCAAAGATCGAACACGTTGAAGCGACATATGACCTTGTAAAAACTATGCGTGCTTCAATATGTGTTTTAGGACCGCTACTAACGAGGTTTCATGAGGCAAAAGTGAGCCTTCCTGGTGGCTGTGCGATTGGTTCAAGGCCAATCGATATTCATCTTTCTAACTTGGAGCTTCTTGGAGCAGAGATCATCCTTGAAGGAGGATATGTCCACGCAAAAACAAAGGGACTTAAAGGAACGAGTTTAGTTTTAGAATTTCCTTCCGTTGGTGCAACTGAGAATATTTTAATGGCAGCAGTTCTCGCGAAGGGAAATACAAAAATTGAAAACTGTGCACTAGAGCCTGAGGTCACGGATTTGGCCAACTTTTTGAATGCCATGGGAGCTAAAATTTCTGGTATTGGAACGAAGACCCTTTTAATTGAAGGTGTCGAAAAGCTTACCGGCGGAGAATATGAGGCCATAGGTGATCGGATTGAAGCCGCGACATATATTATTGCTGGGCTTATGACTGAGTCAGAAATAGAGGTCACTGGCTTTATTCCTGAACATCTAGAGTTCGTAATCAATAAGCTTAAAATGGCAGGTGCAAAATTTGAAATATCTGAAAATGCAGTTAAAACATTTCCATCTAAACTTGAAGGAATTGATGTCGATACAGCTCCCTATCCAGGATTTCCCACTGACGTTCAGGCGCAATTTATTGCATTAGCAACATATATTAACGGTAGCTCAGTTATTACAGAAAATATTTTTGAAAACCGTTTTATGCATGTTCCTGAACTCACAAGAATGGGTGCAGATATAACACTCAAAGGAAATGCAGCGATTGTTAAAGGTGGTAAAGAATTAATTGGTGCACCTGTGATGTGTACTGATTTAAGAGCATCTGCAGCTCTTATCCTAGCAGCTCTTGTTGCACAAGGGGAGACTGAAGTTCAAAGAGTTTACCATCTTGATCGAGGTTATGAGAAACTAGCAGCAAAGTTTAAAGAATTAGGTGCAAATATTAAAAGAATGGATTGAGGTTTTTATGAGTGATTGTTTATTTTGTAAAATTATTCAAGGTGATATTCCTTCAAAGAAAGTCTTTGAAAATGATAAGGTTTTGGCCTTCCATGACATAAATCCTCTTGCTAAAATTCACCTCCTCTTTATTCATAAAGAGCATTCAAAAAATGTGGTTGAAATGTCACAAACAAATCCCAAAGCTATTTCAGAAGTTTTTCAGGGGATCTCTGAGTATTGTCGTGATAATAACTTAGCAGAGCCTGGAGTTCGAGTCGTTACCAACGTTGGTCGAGATGCTGGACAAACTGTTTTTCATACCCACTTCCATGTTCTCTCTGGAGAGCAACTAAAAGGCTTTGGTGCCTAGTTCAAAACTGAAATAATACTAAATGCTTAAGGTCGAAGTGAGCGTTTATGAATATAAGTACCGTTAGGAGGTGCTTATGGCATATTTATTTTCATTTATTTTACTGCTTTCATTTTTTTCATGTAAGGATAACAAAACAGGTATCATTCCTGTCTCAAACAGTGTTGTCACTGAGAAGCTCGATCAAAAGGTAACTCAACCCTCTAAAAAGCAAGATCATGAGATGAAAGCTTTTAAAGGGGAGCTCTTTTTCTCAATTGATAATCAAAGACCAATTCGCTTTTATAACTCCAATAAATCGTACCCGGGTGTTGTAGAACTTGCTAAAAGAAGCATTATTAAAGAGACTAAGAATCTTGAACGCTATATTCAGTCCTACTATTTCCACGATTCTAACCTCAAGAGAATAAGACAATTATTAATTGGTAATTATTCATCTTGCCGT
Organism: Bacteriovoracaceae bacterium; assembly: GCA_028378565.1. Taxonomy (GTDB): domain Bacteria; phylum Bdellovibrionota; class Bacteriovoracia; order Bacteriovoracales; family Bacteriovoracaceae; genus JAAEST01. The sequence goes on along the minus strand of JAONMX010000034.1, from coordinate 8,703 downwards.
CTCAGCTTAAAAACGGACACCAAGGAAGAGTCATTCAAGTATTTAAATTATATTGATAAGACAGAAATTTTCTTACATAAGAAAGATCAAATTTATACTTCAGATGAAATGAGCGCAGAAGAGTGTAAAAAGTTTTTAAAGCAGTTTCATTCATATTTTCTAGTTTTAAAAATTAAAAAAGCAAAGAAATATTATGCTGTGTATGATGAGAAGCTTTATCAATTTGATAAAAAAGAAGAACTATCAAAATTAATGAATAAGAACTTTAGTGCTACATGGATGAATCAAGAAGATGGAAATGTTGAAGTTTGGTGGAGTCATCATGATGAAAAGAGAAATTTTGACTTTAGAGTGAGAGAGTTCATAGGAAACGAGTTTAAAATAAGCCAGCTAAAAAGCAAAAAATCTATTATTGAGGTTGAGCTAAACCATACTGTTCCTGTAAAGGTCATTGAGCAGAGAAGGATTAATGGACACTTTAGGGCCCTTAGAGAAGCCGGTACTAGAAATAGGCAATGTCATGTGGATTACTTGGTGATAAAAAATAAAAGTTTCATTCTAAATTTCGATACTTTGGATAAGAAGAATATCACTTTCTCTGGGCCAAAGAATTCTGACAACTTTTATGAAAGTGGCCTTAGGACAAAGGTATACATACTTAATGAGAAAGATCTTTCCTCTGAAATTGTTGTTCATGAGGATGATGCTTTTACTTGGTTTGATTATGGCTACTTACATGAACAGGACTGTGAAAAGCACAATAGTATATATTGGGAATATGTGAGGAGTCCTGGTATCGATAGAAATACTCATAAAAATAGATTTGATCATTCGTTAAAAATGAAAGTTAAAGCATACGAATGGTTATAGAGTTATCTTTCTGATTGTAGACCAGTAAAAATACTCTTTAGCAGTTGATTCTGTAGTGGAGTCAGCTGCTGACATTCCCCCATGATTACAATAGGGCTTTGATTGATTGTTGCTAAGAATACAAATTGACCATTTTCAGAATGTTCGATGATATCAAAAGAGTCAGGAAATTTACCTTGATAATTTTCCATTAAAGATTTTCCAAGTTCGCCAGCTTCACTAGGGTTTGGAACTTTCTTTCCTTCTACTTTAATTCTTGTAAGTTGGTTCTTCTCACCTTCTTTTTTTGCTTTAATCATATGATTAAAGAAAACCTTAAGGTCAGATGCACCTAGATTATTTTTTAAAAGGAACCATAACTCTTCAAAAAATGATGTTCTATCATTTGGCCATAAAGTTTTTAAACGATCAGTTAGCTCAAAGATATTACCAATGAGTGTGAGATTATTTTGAAGAACCCAAGAGCTATATGTTTTATGATAAATTGCCTTGGCCGAGTCGTAGTCTAGACCATCAAATTGTTGGGCATCTAAATTTGCTTGCTGAGCTTTCTTAATGGGGGCATAGCGAACTTCATTCACAAGCTTGAGGTGAACCTCTTCTTCTGAGGCAAGTTCATTAGGAACAAAAATAACTTTGGCCTCATGATTTTTCAGCTCTTCAATATTCATGATCAAACTCTTTTCGAGGTTTTGCTGATCAATAAAGTTCTTTAATAGTACTTGATTCGAGTTTTTGACGTATGCCAAAGAAAAGTTCATAAGGTGTCCCTGTGCGTAATAATTGTGTGTGTTACTAGGTTATTTTGCCTCATAAGCAACATGTTGGAAAGTCTCACAGACAATCATTGCCTAACACCCATGTATTTATAAATACTTGGTATAATATGACACATGAAGTCTATTACACTAATTCTTTTAATACTATCTGTTTCAGCATTTGCTCAGGATGAGAGGCTATTTAGAAAAATAGTAACTGGAGAACTGACGAGAGATAGGCAGCAAGATGAAAAATCAAGCTATAAGTATCAGGTTCGTTCTGATCGTTATCAACTAGATATTAATAACGATGGCACGGAAGAAAGTTTTTTTACTGCTAAGAGAGACGGTGAGGATTGGATTTATTTCTTTAATAATAAAGGTGCTGAGTTTTACAAGTTTCGCTTTGATACTCTTGGGACAAACTCTAGAATATATAAAATACAAAAAAGAAAACTAAATAGCGAAGTCGATATTATGATCGTTTACTTCTTTGAGGGAGTGACTGACTTTCTTGAGTTTGAAGGAACCAGCCGAGTTTACTTTTTTACGATGCAAAAACAAAAGCTAAGCACACTCAAGGCCTATAAGGGTCCATATGTATGGCAAGAACATAAATCATTTAAAAATTATTATAAACAAAGAAGTTCAGAGGTGAGTTTATTTGATTTTGATAAAGATGGAATGAGAGAAGTCGCCGTTAGATATAACTTAATCACAAGAGTTTTTAAATTTCATAAAAATGGAGAATGGTCACAATTTGAAGGTGATCAAATCTTTGATAAAATATAAGTTTTTTTAGAAGCGACTAAGAAGCCTTCTTTACATCATCGTCATCATTATTGGTTGAGTTTCTAGTTTCTTTTTCTTTCATGAAGTCATAAGTATTATCATGATGAGATGAGACAACTGTTTGTTCTTCGTCTTTGTGATTGATAATCATCCACCAAAGCCCAAATGGAAGTGCCGCTAAGGAAATTAAAAAGAATATACCTGGAAGAGTTGAGCTTCCTCGATGTTCAGCATCAGTTGAAGATGTTGAATAGTTTTTTGGGGAAACAACTTTGTTACTTGGAACTCTATTTGGGTTGTCATTAAAGTTAAAGCCAGGGTCTTGCGAAGGCTTAACTTCTTTGTAGTGATCAATACTAATACCAGATACAGGCTCTACAGCAGGTTTTCTTCCAGAAGCTGAAGAGATAAGAAGCGAGAAAAAGAATAATGGTAATAGTAGTAGTTTCACATAAACTCCGGTGAGTAAGTTATTGAATTCTCTTTCTACTTATCGGAATTAGCTCTCGAAAACTTAAATCCTAGTACTATTATAACCTTTATCTGAGGCTGAAGGTAGAATGAAAAAAAAACCTTATTTTTGATGATAAAGCCATTTGCTTAGTTAAGATTTCATTAAGATGACAGAAAAGCCTATTGTTTTTGTCAAGAATTAGAGATAAGTCTTAAATGCCTAAATTATTAGTAAAAATCATTATATTGTTAACTCTGGCCCAAAGTATTACGGCCTTTCCCACGAGAGATTTGAAGATCTTTGTCTATACCAAACCGGGGGGAGCAATTGATGTTTTTGTTAGAAAGTTTCAATCAATTGCAAAAAACTACACAGATCAAAATATTTTAGTTGTAAATAAGCCTGGTGCTGGCGGCATCATTGCAATGAAACATCTTATTAGGCAAAAAGATGGCCATACTATTATGGCTATTACGAAGTCTAATATTGGAAAATTAGCAGGACTCAGGAAAGGCTTTTCTTTGAAAGAGTTTATCTGGCTCTCTACGCTTGTGGTGGATCCGGAATCTCTAATTATTAATGAGAATGGTGAGATAAATAATTGGGATAAATTTGTAAAGGCAAGGGGGAGAGAATTGCTATGGTGTGGACCCGCTATCGGTGGCAATGATCACATCATGGCCATAAAAATTTGGGAAAAAATGAATATCAAGGGGAAGTGGATCCCTTACTCAGGAGGCTCAAAAGCAATGAGTGCTCTCATGGGAAAACATTGTGACCTATATGTTGGAAATCCTGGAGATGTCATTGGAAAGGAAGGTCTTGTTAATATGGCGATTGCTGCAAAAGAGAGAATGAGTGCTCCCTTTGAAAAAATACCGACATTTAAAGAGTTAAAAATTAAGGGTCTTGAACAAGAAGTTATGTGGCGAGGGTTTGCTGGTCCTAAGAGAATGAAAAAATAGAAATAGAGTTTTGGAGTAAATTGATAAATAAAGTTAGTGCGTCTGATGAGTGGCAGAGGTTTCAATCTAAGAAGGGGGCGAGGATCATGCTCTTAAGGGAAGAGAAGTTCGAAGAAGTCGTAAATAATGACTTTTTAGAATTTACTAAAATAATTAAAAAACAAAGAGCAGAGAAATGAAAAGCAGTTCATTTATTTATTACGTAATAATATTTTTGAGTGTCGTTTTATTATCTCAATCATTTGAGCTTCCATTTAGTATTGTGGGCTATAGTGTTTTTCTTAGTTTACTCATCATAATCACATCAGTAATTCTTATCCTAAAGCAAGATGAGAGCGATAAAGAAACAATGAAGCTTAAATTAAATAAAAAAATGTTTTTACCACTTCTTGGAATTATTATCTTCATTATCGTTGTTGAATATATAGGCTGGTTTTTTTCTTTATTCTTACTTATTATGAGTTTTCAATTCATACTAAGTCGAAAAAAGTATATTTCTATTGTTCTTAATTCTTCATTTTGGATTCTTTTATCATTCCTTGTCTTTGAAAAAGTGTTGCACCTGAACTTCCCTATGGGAAAAATTTGGGAGCTATTATGACACTATTTTTAGAAGTTATTACAAACCACTGGGTTGTACTTGCTGTCATGGCGGGAGTTACTTTAGAGATTATTGGAGGGGCACTTCCCGGCTTGTCTCCAAGTACGGCTGTTGCGCTTTTTGTCCCTTTTAGTTTTGGTTTAGAACCTATGTATGCTCTTGTGTTTCTGACAGGAATATATTTAGGCTCTAATTATGGAGGATCGATAACAGCTATTTTAATTAACACACCAGGTACGCCTTCAAGTGCTGTTACTGCTATTGATGGCTATCCTATGACTAAGAACGGAAAAGCTGAACTTGCTTTAAAATTTGCACTTGTTAGTTCATGTATTGGTGGATTGGTCGGTGTTATCATTCTCATCTTCTTTGCATTTCCTTTAGCAAAGTTAGCCTTAAAGCTTGGACCTGCTAGTTACTTTGCCCTAGCTGTCTTTGGGCTTTCAACTGTTCCTGGTTTAGGTAAAGGGAATATTTTAAAATCGTTCTTAGGTCTTTTTATAGGTCTTCTCATTGCAACGATTGGTACAGATACTATCTCAGGTGAGTCTCGCTTTACTTTTGATTTGGACTTTCTGTTTGATGGTTTTCATTTAGTTCCAATGCTTATTGGACTCTTTGCTGTCAGTAGTGCATTGGAAAACTTTATTATGATTAAGACAAAACATAGCACAGAAGATATTAAAAAAGATTCCTCTTCCAAAGTAGAGTCAATTTTTAGTTATTGGAAAAGTTTATTAAGAGGTAGCTCCCTTGGGACGATTATTGGAATATTTCCTGGCGCAGGTTCCACGATTGCTTCATTTATAAGCTATGATATGGCAAAAAAAGGGTCTTTAAATCACAAAAACTTTGGGCATGGTGAAGTTGAAGGGGTCGTTGCTTCTGAAAGTGCGAATAGCGCTTCTGTTGGTGGAGCGCTTATTCCATTGTTAAGTTTAGGTATTCCCGGAAGTGCTACCGATGCTGTTTTACTGGGGGCTTTTATGCTTCATGATCTTGAACCAGGCCCTTTGCTTTTTAAATATAATTTAAATGTTGTATATGCTATTTTTGGAGGCTTGTTGCTTGCAAATATCGTTATCTATTTTATAGGTAAGTCTTTAAATAAAACATTTTTCAAAATTTCTCAAGTTCCAGCAGAAAAACTAACTCCATTAATATTACTACTGGCCGTGATAGGTTCCTACTCTGTGAGCTATTCTCTTTTTGATGTTCTGTCATGTTTTTTATTTGGTTACTTTGGTCAACTTCTTAATAAGAATAAAATACCTGTGACTACAGTGGTACTAGGTTTCGTTCTTTCAACTATGATAGAAGAAAATTTAAGAAGAATGCTAATAATAGGCGTAGGTGATCAGTTACTAAAAGAACCATTCGCAATTATTATGTTGCTTATTACATTTGTAATGTTAGGTTTCTCAATTTTTAGGAGAGAGAAAATAATTTAGAGTGTACTTGGTTTTTGAAATATCTTTTTGACATCTTTTTAACTTGTGACGTGTAAGGTAGTTATCAAGATTTTGCATAGTATGATTTACGTCTTTTGTGTCATGTCTAAAGCTTAACTCTATTAAATTTCTTCCATTTTCAAAAGGCCAGTACTCCACTGTCCAGTCTTCACCTTGACTACCATCTGCAATGTCATACCTTTGTGATTTTACATTTCCAAATTTATTCAATTTTAGGTTGTTTGTGTTTGTAATAGACTTAAGGAGCTCCATTTGTTCTTGAGATAGGTAATCTAAAATATTAACCTTGGAGTGAAGAATCGTTTTTGCTACTTGATGAGAGATTTTCTGCTTCCAAGAACAAGAATACTTGTTCTTTGAAAAATAATAGTCATACTCACATTTTTTAGAATTTGTTATCTTGTCATTGCTGTCTTTTCTTATTTTTAAAGTAAGGTCACTTTTCTTTTTATCAGGCCTAAATCTAACTCTAATAATAATTCCTGATTTTATTAGTTTTAGCTTTTGAGTATCAAAATAGGCCACTTCAATATTTTTAACTTTCGATTCTACAATCTTATCTTTTACACTCTCGAAATTTTCCTCACATAAGAAGACATGATATTCGGCTAAATCTTCAGAAAAGCAACTTGAAGAAAGAAGAAAAATTGTAATTAATAAGAAGTTTCTCATGGTAAGAGATTAGGAAAATAGACTTGATATGTCGAGTTAGGATTGTATTGGTTCTGTCTCTAAGGTACTAATATCATGTGAGTTTGATCTTCATATCTCCATCAACTCCAATGATTTGACCAAGATCCATCTTAATCCAGATATTTTCTCCGGATAAAGGCTCAGAGCTAAATATAAGGTGATTAATATTTCCATCTTTTGTAGGTGCTTCACAACTATCTGATAGACTAGGGCAGGTGTCTCTATCGGGACATCTTTTCTTATAGGTTGAATAGTAGAGATTCTTTCCACCTTGATGGGCCAGCATCGAAGTTCCATTTGTAATAATAAATGTTAAATATGTTTCAGTTTCTCCTGCATTATCGATTTGGCTCATTTCTCCAGCAACACTAACAATTTCATCAATCGCTTCTTTAGTGGCAATCACCATTTTATCGATTGGATAAGATGATCCATCGATGGTCGAATGGTTCTCTAGTTTTGATAAAAGAAGGAAGAATAAAAGCTCACTATCAGTATCTCCAAGAATAAACCTTTTAAATTTTGCATGAATCTTTTTTCGAATTTCTTCTCGGTGAGAATCAAAGCTTTTAATATTTCCATTATGGGCAAACACCCAGTGACCAAATTGGAATGGGTGAGTGTTTAAAATATTATTATTTCCCAAAGTTGCTTTTCTAATATGGGCAAGAACAGTGTTTGAAGAAACAACTCCGCTTACTTTTTTAAAAATACTATCGTTAATAGCAGAGGTTGCTGACTTTACGACATGAGGTGCTCCATTTAAGTAATATGAAACGCCCCAACCATCTGGGTGCATATTACTTTGCACAGCGAGAGCATTTTCTGCATCTAATAAGCTCGTATGAACTTGGCTGAGAATGACACTTCTAAATCCGAATAATCTGCACATGATTAATTATCGGTAGTTTATGAGGTAATCTTGAGAAATTAAGACCACTTTTGAGGGTTTTCTTTAAGGTAAGTAAGGAGTGCCGTTACCATATACTCAAAGTCTCTTTCTTGATTCTCTCTAGTGAAGTTAGGAGCTTTTGCTTTCATACTACAAACGTAGCTTGTGCTTATGATAATTCCATGATGAAAAATATTTGAAAAAATCATTCGCATGGCCCAAAAGCGTGCTTCGTAAGGAATATCTTCGCCTACATCACGTGAAATAACTTCAAGTAAGTAACGACCACCTGGAGGTCCAAATTCAGGGTCCTCTTTACCGGGGGCGGGAGCTTCTGGGGGAGAAACACTGTCTGTTAGCATGATTTTAAAACAGTTCATGAGAGCGGAGCCATTATCTAGAAAAAAATCATATAGCTTTTTCACAAACTGAACTGTCGTTAAAGATTTATCTTCACCTATATTCTTTATCTGAGATTCAAACCATGATCTGTTCTTTTCAAATAAGGCCTGGTATAGCGACTCTTTATTTTTAAAGTGATAATTGATAGATGAAACATTGACGTCAGCTTCATTGCAAATATCGCGTATAGAAGTTCCATCAAAACCTTTTTGTGCAAAAAGCTTATTAGCGCACTCTAGGATAATTTCTTTGGTATCTCTTTTATTATCCATTACTTTCCTTTATCTCACCTGTACTTGAGTTAATAGCAACTTTCTTAAACTTGCTCGTTAATTTTGCCATGAACGCGGTAAAGTCTTCAAGTATAGCGTATGCGCTTGGCACCCAAATCAGAGTTAATATCGTACCAGAGGTAAGACCCCACGCCATGGCCAAAGTCATTGGAACGAGCATGGCGTCTGTACCACCAATTCCGTATGCAGTTGGGATTAAACCCGAAATCGTTGTCAATGAGGTTACAAGAACAGCCTTGAGCCTTAAACCAGATGCCTTTATTAGAATTTCTTCCAATGGGAGTTTACCTTCGTCTCTCATTTGATCGATGAAACTAATTAAAACAATCCCGCTATTAACAATGATTCCACCTAGACCAATGATTCCAATAAGAGCAAGAAAGCTAATTGGTCTTTGATGACCCCAAAAGGCAACACTAAAGCCAAATAATCCTAGAGGGATCGTTGTCATGATGATGGCCGGTCTTAAGAAACTCTTAAATAAGAAAACGAGTAATGCAAAAATCCCTAT
>JAONMX010000033.1 GCA_028378565.1 Bacteriovoracaceae bacterium | reverse complement strand
TAGCTCTTCCTTTTCTTTAAGAATTGCTTCTTCTTGCTTCTTTTTGACTTCAGCGTCCTTTCCAAACTGAGAAAATGATTTGAATGTTGCTTCAGACTTTTCTTTCTCAGCTTCTTCGATATTTCCCATTTTCATATAAAACAAACTTTTATTTGTATGGGCCATTACTGATTCGGGATTAACCTCTAGTAGTTTATCCATTTTAGAAATTGCTTTTTCATATTGATTATTTCTACCTAAGATAACACCATAGATTTCATATGAGTCTGCATGATGTGGATAGTTAGCAATAATATAATCCAAAAGCCTCATGGAAAGTTCCTCGTCTCCCTCTTGGAAAGTTTCAACCGCTAATTCATATAAATATTCAACTCGCTCATCTTTATTCTCAAATCGTGGAATAATACCTATATGGCGAAGTGTATATTCCCCCATAGACTTTCTATCAATTCTAAACTCTCTTTTAACAAGTGCTAAAAAGTAGTTCTGACCAAAAATGTTTTTATGGTCTAAAATTTTTGCAATACTTTGTTCGTTATGAAATAGGTCTTTATTTTCTAATTCAGACAGATTGGTCTCTACCAACATTGGATACCAAGCGGCTCCTCTGTTATTTTCAATTTTAGCGACAGTTTCTTGTCCCAGAAAACAACCTTTAGAGTAAGAAACGGCAATATTATTAAGAATACTTTCATTAACAAATTTTCCAATAGTGTTTTCTAAAATACAAAAAGGTTCTGCTCTAATAAAAGATAATATATCAAAAAATTCATTCTTTTCAGTTGAGTTACCATTTGATTCTTCTAAGTACCCTGGTTCACCGATTAAGAATCCTGAAACATTTGTGTCTGAAACAATGAAGTCATACTTCTTATTACTTTTTTTGACTTCTACTTCATCCATTATAATGAACTTCTCTAAGTCTGCTTCCAAGGCATCTGCAAGATCCTCTTTAGAAATAAAGACGAAGCTCTCATTATTTATTTTCTTTAGTATTCCAAAGCTAATTACCTTTCCAGCTCGATCAAGTCGTGAGCTATACTGAAATTGACCATCTTGTAATCTCTTCAAGTCATTAGTTAATTGGCCATTTAAAAAACGTTCAGAGTCACGCCCTTCAATTACTAAAGTAGAGTAACTTGATAAGCTAAGTTTAGGAGAAGAAAGCAGAAAGTTGATATATTCAGATTTCATTTAAACTGAAAACGATTCACCACAACCACATGTGTTAGTAGCATTTGGATTTTCAAAGACAAAACCTTTTCCATTTAGTCCGTCTTTAAAGTCTAGAACAACACCCTTTAGATAAATAGACGATTTCAGGTCGATAAAAAGACGAAAGCCATCATACTCAAAAACGTTATCTTTTTCTTTCATAGTATCGAAATCAATATTGTAGGATAGACCAGAACAACCACCACCAATAACACCAAGCCTAAGTCCGAAGTTATCTTCCCTTTTTTCACTTTGAAAAATGTTTCTGACTTGCTCAACAGCTTTATCGGTTAATTTAACTACTTCTTCTTGATTCATAAGTCCTCATCTAAATACGGCTATTTATAACCTATTTATACCATAATTCTAAAATAAATCGAAATTTATCATTAGAAATCTTTATTTTTGGCAGTTGTGATCTATAATATTGAAATTAGGGGTTTTTATGGCAATTTTTATAATTGTAAAGGCTGATGAGCAAAAACAAAAAGTTAGACTAACCGCTAAAGCTCTAACTATTGGCCGTTCAAGCAAAGCTGATTTAAAAATTGATGACGACAAGCTAAGTTCGATCCACGCTTCAGTTGAGCTAACTCATGACTCTAAAGTGCTATTTAAAGATCTTGGTTCGACCAATGGAACCTTCCTTAACGGTAGTCAAATATATGAATCACTCCTCTATGTAGATGATGATATTCTCATCGGAACTCAAAAAATAACAATCTCAAAAAGTGATCTAAATCCTAGAGAACTAAAGGCCTTAAGCAGAGACTTTGAAAAAACAAATATGAGCTTTGTAAATCTTAAAGACAAAGCGTCACCAAAGGAAGCTACTGCCAGTGTATCAAGAGTTGTGGATAAGCATAATCTCAACAAAGAGGCCAAACCAGCTAAAGACAGCTCTAATAAAACAGGCTTAAGTCACACCGCTGCCAGAGTAAAAGAAAAGCTTTCTAACGAAAAGTTTTCTGGGGAAGAAAATGTTTTAGACATGGATGAGTCTTCGGACAAAACTCAGTTTATTCAAATTGGCTCAAAAGAAACTGCTAAATCAAAAAGTAAATCTAAGAAAAAATCTAAAGGAAAGAAGAAACTCAAGAAAAAGGCTAATAAGAAAGAAGAAAAAGGCCTCTTCTCAAAAATTAAAAAAATATTTGGAGACTAGATTTCACCTTTTTTCCAAATGGTTTCTTCTTGATTATATTTCAAATTAATATACCTAGCTAAAATGAAAAAATAATCACTTATTCTATTCACAAACTCTAGCGATAACTCAGGAACTTCACCTTCGTTAGTTCTATCAAAATTGACAAGAAGCCTCTCTACTTTTCTGGCTGTCGTTCTACAGACATGAGCAACGGCTCCTGCCGGTGAGCCTCCCGGTAAAATAAAGTTTTTCAAAGGTGCTAACTCACTATCCATTCTATCAATATTAGACTCAAGCCACTTAATATGCTTGTCTGTGAATTTAGGGATTTGAAAAGCTTCTCTTTTTGAAGACTCACATGCTAGAGAGCTACCAAGATCAAAAAGCATGTTTTGAATTTTTTCTAACTCCTCAATAATCTCGCTATTATCAAGATGAGAAACGCAAAGCCCGAGAACAGAATTTAAATGATCAACCTCACCATATAGTTCAATGCGAAGATCATCTTTACCAACTCTTGTGCCGCCCACGAGAGAAGTTTCTCCGCCGTCACCTGTCTTTGTATAAACTTTTGCCATTACATATTCCTTCTGTACTTGCCACCTACTTCAAAAAGTAAGTTAGTAATTTCACCTAATGAGCAAAAATTAACTGACTTTAATAATTCTTCAAAAACATTTCCATTTGATAAAATAACTTTCTTTAAATCCTCTAAAGCTTTTTTAGAATTTCCTTCATTAGATTTTTTGAAATTAACAAGTCTGGTGATCTGTTCCATTTTTTCTTCATCTGAACATCTTGATATATCAATTTCTTGATTTAGTTGTTCGTCAATATTGTCAGCGATGTAAGTGTTTACTCCAATAATCGGAAGCTTTCCATTGTCCTTAAGTGTCTCATAATAGAGAGACTCTTCTTGGATTTTTCCTCTTTGGTACATACTTTCCATAGCACCTAAAACTCCACCTTTATCGGAGATTCTATTGAACTCTGCTAAAATAGCATCTTCAACAATATCTGATAACTCTTCAACGATAAATGAACCCTGCATAGGATTATCCGTTTTATTTAATCCAAATTCTCTATTGATAATCATCTGTATGGCCATAGCACGTCGTACACTTTCTTCAGTAGGAGTCGTGATCGCTTCATCGTAAGCATTTGTATGAAGAGAATTACAATTATCACTTAAAGCAATGAATGCTTGCAGAGTTGTTCTAATGTCATTGAAGTCAATTTCTTGAGCGTGTAAAGACCTTCCACTTGTTTGAATATGGTATTTAAATTTTTGTGACTTAACATTGGCACCGTATTTTTCTTTCATAACGATGGCCCAAATTTTTCGTGCCACTCTACCAATTACTGCATACTCAGGATCAAGTCCATTACTAAAGAAAAATGACAAGTTCCCTGCGAAATCATCGATCTTCATTCCTCTTGATAAGTAATATTCTACATATGTGAAACCATTTGAAAGAGTAAATGCTGTTTGAGTTATTGGATTAGCACCCGCTTCTGCAATATGATACCCAGAGATACTTACAGTGTAGTAATTCTTAATCGCGTTTCTACAGAAATACTCTTGAACATCACCCATAAGTTTTAGTGCAAACTCAAGGCTAAATATACATGTATTCTGTGCTTGATCTTCTTTAAGAATATCTGCCTGCACAGTTCCCCGTACCATTCGCATGACTTCTATTCTTTTATCTTCGTTCCAAAAGTCATCACCTTTAAGCTGTTGAGAAATTGCAGTGTTCATAAACATGGCAAGAATAATTGGAGCCGGTCCATTAATAGTCATCGAAACTGAGGTTTTTGAATCTGTAAGATCGAATCCAGAATAGAGATCTTTCATATCTTCTAATGTTGCAATTGAAACACCTGCTTCACCTATTTTTCCAAAGATATCTGGTCGCTTATCGGGATCTTCTCCATAAAGCGTCACACTATCAAAAGCCGTAGATAATCTTTTGGCTGGATCATCCTTAGAAAGATAATGAAATCTTTTATTCGTTCTCTTTGGTCCACCTTCACCGGCAAACATTCGCTTTGGATCTTCATCGGCTCTTTTAAATGGAAAGATTCCTGCTCCGTAAGGAAAGTAACCAGGAAGATTACATCTTCTTGCAAATATATATCTTTGTGCTTTTGATTTAAAAACAGGAAAGCCTACTTTACTAATTTTAGAATCACTTAAACTTGTATACTTTGTGTCGGCCTTAATCTCTTTATTTCTAACAGTATAAGAGACACTCCCTTTTTTATAATCTTCTAGATTGTTATCAAGTTCATTAAGTAGTGAGAATGAACTATCTGGAATGCTTTCCTTAACTTCTTTCAGCTTCTCTTTTAGATCTTTATTATCAGAAAGAAGTTCTGAAGCCTTCTCTAGTGATTCATAGTCATATATTTTTTCAGCGATCTCTTGAGTTTTATTATTATACTCAGTAACAGCTCCTGAGATTTCTCTTAGATATAAGCTTTGTTCAGGTGGAATGATTCCACCTTTAACTTTTGGGAACTTTTCACAAATAAGTTCATCAAGTTGCGAACTATCAAAATTCATTTCCTTAGCAATATCTTTAAAAAGTGCATTAACACCTGAATCATTAAATTTTGAGGCCATTGTTCCATAAACAGGAAGTTCCTCATCTGTTGGAGCACCGGGATGTCCCGCAAATAACTCATGGTTTCTTCTATATTGTTTTCTAACATCACGAAGAGAGTCTTCACTTCTAGGTTTTTCAAATTTATTAATCACAATAAAGTTTGCCGACTCTAGCATTTCAATTTTTTCAAGTTGAGTAGCTGCACCATATTCTGGAGTCATCACATAAATGCACTTATCAGCAACAGAAGTAATTTCATCTGAGGCCTGTCCTATACCTGAAGTTTCGACAATGATTAGATCAAAATTTTGAGACTTTAAAAAACTAACCACATTTTTAATTTGAGGTGAAAGTTCTGTATTTGAATCTCTTGTAGCAAGAGAACGAATAAAGAAATTATCAAAAGAGGCTGACCCTAATCTTATCCGATCTCCAAGAAGTGCTCCCTGAGTTTTCTTTTTGGTGGGATCAACTGAAATAAGTGCAATTTTTGAATCTTTGTAATGTCTATGGAATCTGAGAAGTAACTCATCAATAAGTGATGATTTTCCAGCCCCACCAGTTCCAGTAATTCCCATTACAGGAATCTTTTTCTCTTCCCACTTACATGGGGCTTCGGCTTTATCTTCAATATATGAAATAACTCTTGATACATCCATAAATGTTAAATTTTTAGTATCAAGCTTTTTAAAATCTACATTTTCATAAGTTACATGTTTTGCCTTTTGAATCATGTCTTCAATAATTCCCACAAGGCCTAGTTTCATACCATCCTCAGGTGAATAAATTTTTGTTATGCCTTTTTTATGAAGAGCTTTAATTTCTGATGGAGTTATAACTCCACCTCCCCCTCCAAAAATTTTCACATTTTCTCTACCATTCTCATCAAGAAGTTCTCTGATATAGGCGAAATATTCATTATGCCCACCTTGGTAAGAGCTTAAGGCGACAGCATGAGCATCTTCTTGAATAACTGCGTCCACTACCTCTTTGGCACTTCTGTTGTGGCCCAAATGAATAACCTCTACCCCTTTAGATTGAAGGAGACGTCTCATAATATTCACCGACACATCGTGTCCATCAAATAGACTGGCCGCAGTAACAAATCGTAGTTTATCCATATAAATCCTCTTACTATAACAATGCAATTTTACAGCATATGGAATATAGCTTATAAATCAACTTTAGCAAAATCTACAATTACAAGATTTGTGGTATAATGACATGATTATTGTGTATCATTTACATCTAATTGATAGGATTTAAGAAGTTTATGAGCGAAATTGAAGAAAGAGAAGTTATAGTCGAAAACCCTTACCATACAGCACGCTTTAAGCCTGTTCGTAAGGGAAAGAAACCACCTAAGCTAATCGCTGTTGTTCATCAAAGTGGTTGTACAGGGTGTGAAGTCTGTATTGCTGGGTGTCCTGTAGACTCTATTGAACTAGTTCCTGGCCCTGACGCTAATAATCCACAATTCCAACAAATGGTTGAAATTGATCTCGCTCGCTGTATTGGATGTCAAAACTGTTCTCACGATTGTCCTTGGGAAACCATTACCATGTATGAACATAACGACAGTTTTACTGCCTGGGGTAATGAAACCATAAAATCTGAACTTTATATGCCTAGTAGTGATTTAGAAAAGATGAATGACAAAAATGGAATTTCTCTTGAGCCTGAATCAACAGAAGCAGAAGCTACTGAATCCCAAGCTACTGAGACTGACGCTTAATAATTTTACTATAAATTATTTCAATCAATACAATCGATAAAATTATTAAAGAGATATACTGAGATGTTGTACCATAATCATGTACTCCTCGAATTTTATCTCCTCTAAAGTACTCTAAAATAAATCTTATTATTGAATACGAAATTAAATAAAATCTTACGATAAAAGAAGCTTCAGCTTTAAACTTAATCATTTTCAATATTAAGAAACCAAGTATTCCTAAACTTAAGGCCTCATAGAGCTGAACGGGATGGCGTAAGTGATCATGTAAATCAATGGCCCATGGGAGTTCGCAAATCGTTCCGTAGCAACAGCCTGCTAAAAAACAACCAACCCTTCCAATAGCATGCCCGAAGGTTAAGCCTGGTATAAAAAGATAAAGTTTCTTTGCTGAAAACAAGTTTAATAACTTACAAAATATAAATAAGTAAACAAGCCCAAAGAGTAGTCCTCCATAAAAGACAAAGCCTCCCCCTAACCAAAAGTTAGATGAGTTAAGGTATTGATCCATCATGTTTTCAGAAGATGCTGATAGAAATAAAGCTTTTGCTCCGATCCATGAAACTACAAATGTTGAAAAATATAAAAGGTTGAAGTTTTTTAGTGTGTAACCATCTTCTGAAAGTAAGGACTTAGTTAAATTGTATGATACTCCCCAAGCTAGTCCCATGAATAAGGGATAGCTATACAGAATAAAATCACTTAATTGTAAGAGGATTGGCTTCATCTTTTAAGTCGTCCATTACGCGAAGGTATAAATAAATTATAGCACCTATTACTATAAAAATATCTGATGTATTAAAACTTGGTGAGAGAGAACCTCTTGGCCCAATGGAAATAAAATCAACAACGTGTCCATAGATGATTCGATCAAGAAAGTTCCCAAATAATCCTGTAGTAATAAGTGTATATGCTAATAATCTTCTAAAATTGGCAAAGCGATAAATGATAATGAGTTTCAAAAAGTAGAACTGTAATAGTACCGGTAATAAATACAAAAGTGGCCACCTAACAAAAAAAGGCCAATTAACACCTGTTCCAAATAAAAATCCGTAGTTTTGAGTATGTCCTACCCAAAGGTAGGATGTGACTTCTTCATAGTTATTAACTTGATAGAATGATTGAACTGTCCCTTTAAGGAGTTGATCTCCCATTACTAAAAAAGCAATTATCAAAGAACATTTCCAAATTTGTTTCATTTTTTAATAAAACGACTTTGGATTAATTTCATACTTTTCAATTTTTCTCAGTAAAGTCTTTTTAGGTATATTGGCTTTTAGAGCCGTTTGATTAATTTTACCTTTATTTAGCTTTAAGGCCTGAACAATAAATTCTTTTTCAAAAAGATCTTTCGCAACCTGAAAGTCCATTTTTACTTCATCATTATCTGTTACAGTAGCAAAGGTAAATTGGTAGTCCTTAATTTCTTCATCTTCGATTATTTTATCTAAAATAGAATCTTGGATTCCCTTGAAATCAATAATGCTACTTTCTTCATCGTCATCAGACTTGCCTGCAGACGAAGAACCCTTCTTAACCGTTTCCGGTAGTGAAGTTGGCTTAATTTCATCTCCACTTTCTATAATAAAAGCGTGCTCGATAACATTTCTTAGCTCTCTAATATTTCCAGGCCAAGCATAGTTCGTTAATAGATCCAAGGCTACAGCATCAGGACCTTTAATTTCTAAATTATGAACGTTATTGAAATAGTTTACGTAGTAATCAATTAAAAAAGGAATATCTGATTTTCTTTCACGTAGTGGTGGAAGATAAACGGGAAGAACATTTAAACGGTAGAATAAATCTTCTCTAAAAGTTCCTTCTTTAATCATTTGCTCAAAAGGTTTATGAGAAGCTGCAATAACTCTCACATCTGATTTAATATCTCTGTTACTTCCAACAGGAGTAAAGTTTTTCTCTTGAAGTACTCTTAAAAGTTTTACTTGCATAGTTGGTGAGATATCACCGATCTCATCTAAAAATATTGTTCCACCATCTGCATATTGAAACTTACCAATTTTTCTTTCATTTGCTCCGGTAAAAGCACCTTTCTCATGACCAAACAATTCAGACTCTATTAAGTTATCAGGAATCGCCGCGAGGTTAATCGTAACAAATTTCTCATCTTTTCTTGGACCATTGTAATGAATCGCTTTAGCAACTAACTCTTTCCCAGTACCACTCTCACCTCTAATTAGAACGGGAGTGTTTACCTGGGCCAATTTTGAAATGACATTGAATACCTTTTGCATTTCATCAGATTCACCAACAAATTTGTCATTACTGCCTAATGATAATGTAGGTGCTGAAAAGTTTGCTGTTTCAACTAAGCTTCTGGCCTTAAGAGCTCTTTTAATTAAAGCAACTAAGTTATCAGAAGAGATTGGCTTTTCTAAATAATTATAAGCTCCTTCTTTTACTACCTTTACTGCATCAGACACATTTGAATATGCCGTTAAGATAAGGACAATTATAGAAGCATCATATTTTTTAATATGTGTTAATGCTTCAATACCATCCATCTCTGGCATATTCACATCCATTACAACCAAATCATACTTTTCAGAAGTGACAGCATTCAGTGCTTCTTTACCATTATCAGCAACATCAACATAAAAATGATGAAACTCTAAAGCTTGCCTGATTGAGTCCTGTAAAACTTTATCGTCGTCAACAACTAATACTCTATGCATATAAACTCCTACAATTATTCATTCTTCAATTTTATATGAAAAGTTGTCCCTTGTCCTAATTCAGACTCAGCTTTAATCTCTCCACCGTGTAATTCTACAAAATATTTTACTAAATAGAGACCTAAACCTGTCCCTTTTATTTTATGACTAGCATCATTTTTAACTCGATAGAATTTGTCAAAAATATGTTCAATATCATCACTAGGAATACCAACTCCATTATCTTTAATTTCTATATGTACCCATTTATCATCATCCCAAGTTTTTACCTCTACTTTTGTCTTTTCGCCTGAGTATTTTATAGCATTCTCAACTAAGTTAGAAAGAACTCTATTCATCAGATTAACATCAAACTGTATTGGATAAAGAGGTCCGAGGGTTAGATCAATTTCTACTTCTTTTACGTAAGCTTCATATTTTAAATTTTCAGATACAGACTCAATAATATTATTTATATCTTTGTTCACCATGTTGAGATCTAAGTTTCTATTTTCTATTTTCGTTAGATCTAATATTGAAGTTATGAACTTATTTAATTCTTTAGTTGAATCAATAATGGCCTTAACATTCTTTTCCCCGTCATCTGATGCAAACTGTTTTTGATGAAGCATATTATCAGCAAGTCCTGATATTTTAGCCACAGGTGTTTTCAAATCGTGACTCATCAAAGAGATAAAGTTTTGCTTAAGGTTTTCAACCTTTTTAAGAAGTTTTGTTTCTTCTTGTATAGCATAACGTCTTTGATACTCACCGATGGCTCTAAAAGGTACCCAGATATAATAGACAACAAAAACCGTTAGCACTAAGTGAGTTAGATAAATCCATATTCCACCTGTCACAAAAGCAATATAGGACACTAAAATAATTCCAATCATTACTAAAACTGTAATCAGTAAGCCATGAGCTGGATTAAGTCTCGAAATTATTATAGATAGAAAGATGGCCAACAAAATGCAAAGAACATAGGAAACATTTTTAGGAATTGGTAAAATAGTTTTCCCTTTTATTAAGGCATCAACAATTAATCCATGAAGCAATAACTTAGAGGATTTATATTCCTCTTTATTAAAAGGGGTTAATACAAAGTCTGCTGCATTAGAAATATAGCTAGGGCCTATAATAACAATTTTGTCTTTAAAGTAGCCTTTTGGAAAATTACCAACGACAACTCGATGAAAAGGAATGATCGGTATTTTTGTTTTCGTTTCAATACTATTTGTAGAATATCGAAATAAAACAAACGTAGCATCAGCCTCTTTAAAATAATAAGATCCTTTAAAGTTTGTTCCTGATAACTCTTGTTCACCTGTAAGTTTTCGGTATCGATTTGCTAGCCATAAATGAAGAGAGTCCTCTCCCGAAAAATTTAAGATTGCTCTTCTGGCCACATCATCTTTAGCGAAGGCGGCATTATCAACATTTATGAGAGATAAAGAATATCCAATATCACGTAAACCTCTTGGGGGTAACTGCTCTCCCCACGCATCCATGTCCGTGCCAAATCTGAAGTAGCCACCCTTTTCATTGAATTTACGTACAAGTTTTTTGAACTGATTTTGATTTGTTTGTTCAATATTATTTTCTGGTTCAATAAATACTGATGTGAAAGTTAACATCTTCGGATCATCATTTAAGAGATTCTTTAAATGTCTGACGTGTGTGGCATAAGTATAGGGATAGGTTTCACCTAAAAACTGATCGGACTCTTCATCCATTTTAATAATAACAATATTATTTGTGTAGCTCGTTCCTATATCAAAACGGACTCTAAGATCATAGAAGATTGCTTCAAGTGAGCTAAAGCTGTACTGAAATAGAACAAAGACAAATATAATCGTGAAGAACAGTGGATAATATCTTGAAAAATCTATATTCCTCTTCTTATCTTTATCTTTCATTTATTACTCAGCAAGTTTTTTATATAAATAGAATTTAAGCCCGATAAGTTTCCAAGCATATGATCTTGAATTCCTGCTTTAGGAGGAGTAACTAAAGCAAGGTCTCTTAACATTGGTTCAAAGAAATAACCGTGCTTCATTTTATAAGGAAGTATTTTAAAATAGTATGCATACTGTTGGGAACTTTTTTGAAAGGCATCAATTTCAATAATACTATATCTTTCAATCAAAAAATCTTTCACCATAAAAACTGAAAATAAGGCCGTTCTATATATAATGGCCAGAGAAGGAAGTTTTAAAACCTTCCTAAAGAACCAACTTGGTATTTCATAGAACATATTCAAGCAAGATATAAATGTAATTCTAGCTGCTTTCTTATTTTTAATTCCCATTAATGCAGCTTCTAATGCGTTGTACTTTTCACTGGCCGACAATTTGTACTCAATCCTGCCACCCAAAATAATACAATCCCCAAGTGCTGAGGAAGCAACATAGAAATTTGTTGATAGAAACGGTGAAAAATATACCTCGGGGGTCTTTATTCCAAGTCTACAGCTAATATTTTCAATCATTGAAACAATTTGATTATTTTTTCTATACTTAAAAGACTTTGCTGCGACTAAAAAAATCTTGTGGCCGAACAAGTAGCAAAAAAACATTGGCCCTGCTGTTAAAATAATCGATAGCGCTACAGCAATAGATGGATTAATCATCAATCCAATTATTAAATTAAACAAAGCCCATATAAATATATAAAGAAGCAGACCAATAACTCTTATTTCAGACACCTATTTATTGACGCTATGCGCGTCTGTTATTATTACACTTACAAGCTATATTATAGACAACAACGGCCATAAGGGCTATAACCCGAGACCGCAGAACAATTTTTACAGTATCGCATATTTTACGAAATACTCAATTATTCTGTGTGATTTTAGTAACTTATATAGTTATTTGTGTATTTATATTTCTAAATACCTGATTTTTATATGTTTAGGGGGAATAATGAAATTTGATCGACTTCTCTTTGGTACAGCTGGTGTCCCAAATACTACAGCTAAAAAGAATAGCCCTATAGAGGGTGTTAAGAGAATTCATGAGCTAGGTCTTGACTGTATGCAGTTAGAGTTTGCTCATGGTGTGAGAATGAAGGAAGAAGTAAGTTCAGGGCTTCGTAAAGTAAGCTACGAACTAGGTATTCCTCTTACTTCTCATGGCCCTTATTACATTAACTTGAACGCTAGAGAACAAGATAAGATTGATTCTTCAGTTGAAAGAATTATTCAAACAGCGAAAATTTCTGATCTTTGTGGTGCTGAGTCAATGACTTTTCACGCAGCTTTCTACATGAAAGATTCACCTTTTGATGTTTTTGACCTTGTTGAAAAATCAATGAATATTATTGAAGAAAGACTTAATCGTCTAGATATTGAAATTGAACTACGTCCAGAACTTACTGGGAAAACAAGTCAGTTTGGGTCTCTTGATGAGCTCATCTCACTTACTAAGAACGTAAACTCATGTCGACCTTGTATGGACTTCAGTCATCTGTTTGCAAGAACTGGTAAGTACAACACTGAAGAAGAGTTTGATGCTGTACTTGGTGTTCTTAAAGAAGAACTTGCAGCTGAAGCACTTCAGAATATGCACATTCATATCTCTGGAATAAGCAGTAACTCTAAGGGCGACTTAAAGCACCTAAACCTTGAGCAATCTGACTTCAACTGGAAGGGATTATTTAATAGTCTTAAAAGATTTGATTGTCGCGGTTATGTGATCTGTAACAGTCCAAACCTTGAAGACGATGCAAAAATGTTAAAAGAATATTACTTAAGTTTATAAGATATATATTTTGCTTACATAAAAGGCTCCAATATGGAGCCTTTTTTTATGCCGCTTTTTTACCTGATTCTTCAAGGTAGTCATCAAAGAAAGAAAGTATTTCACCTTTAAATCTCAAATGATAATCCATAAGAGGAATCATTAATATTTCAGTTTTATACTTAATAAAAATGAGCTCAGTCATACCTTCTTTCATCTCTGGTCGAAGTGCATGATAGAACATGGATTCATCATTTTCTTTATTAATAAAAAGTAGATTAAATTCGTTTTCACTCAAAGACTTTAATGTAGAAAAGCTTTTAGGGATATCGATAGGAAATTGACATATATTCTCTATCCTATAGAAGCTATCAAAATCTATAACTGCATGATATTTTATTTCTTTCTTATGTAGAAACTCGTGAATTTTATTTTCGTAATCATTGGTAATTACTTTTTTATCAAAGTATTGATTCAAATCCACAACATTAGAAGAAGAGTCTTCATCAATAACGTCATAAGTTTCTAGCATTAATTTTTCAATTAAAAGATCATCTTCCATACAGAATTTATCGGAATAAATAACTCAGAAGTTTAAGAAAAACTGATGGTTTTACTTTTTTTCCACAGGAGCTTCTATAGCATCCTTGGTATCGATAGCAGTCTTGACGTTATTAACATCTGCGATCTTCCATACTTTACCTTCTTTTAATAAGGTAGCGATTTTACGTGCTTCAACTGCGTATGAAGAGTCTGTTAGGTTATCACTATAACCGACTGTATAGGTCAAGAAACACTTCTCGGCCTCACAGTTTTTAATATTTACCTTAAACTTCTTTCTCTGCAATGACTCTACTTCAGTGAACTTTTCAAACTCCTCATCCGTCATATTTGAGATTCTTTCCTCTACAGTACCCGTTACCATCTTAAGAATATCAGAGCGTGACTGTCCTGATTTAAAACGATAATTAACAAACTCTTTAAGAGTTGTTTCAGGTGTTTTGTTTGAATTACAGGCCACTAATAAGACCATTAAAATATAATATATCTTTTTCATACTGCTCCATATCCCCTAGAGGAAATTATATCATAGAAATCGTTCCAGTCAGGTGAGGAAGAATCTTTACTCGGCTTTATCCTTACACCCACACCATTACCATATCTTGTTATTACTTTTCCCAAAGTCTTAAATTCTATATTTTCATAATTTATTACTAACTCTACATTACCTGATCCTATATTTTCGTTCTCAGAATAGAAAAAACAACCTTCTGAATCCCAGTTGGTTAAATAGCCTTCACATCGACCAAAAGGTGCATTCAGAACTGTT
>JAONMX010000032.1 GCA_028378565.1 Bacteriovoracaceae bacterium | reverse complement strand
TAAGGCAAAAAATTCAAAGGCTAAAAGATTCTAGAAGAGGAATAATTGCAAGAGGAGATACTGAAGCTCAAAAGCTTGCCGATGAAGCGAAGGCCGCTGCTGACGCCAAAGCCGCTGCGGATGCTAAAGCCGCTGCTGATGCTAAGGCCGCTCAAGCAGCCGCTGATGCTAAGAAAGCACAGACAGCGTCTAGCTCTAGTATTGATGAAGGACAAGGTCTTATTGGAACGACAAGTTCAACTGGAGCCGGAACCGGTGCTGGTGTCTTGGTTCCTGATGCCGCAGATTCACAAAGGGCAATTCGCCTTACAACTTATACTGATAATCCAAACTTAGTTGCCGTGGATGGTGTTGTAGGAACAAGTCCTGGTACTTGGGCAAAAGGGCAAGATGTTTTAAGAGTTCCTCTCAATAATGGTGAAGTCTTTGTGGGAAGAATTGCTGATAGAACTGATGACGGCATAAAAATTATTTTAAGAAATGGTGACGAGAAGATCATTCCGTTTAAAGACTTTAATGTTAATAATGTTCGAAATTTTCACGATACAAGACATATTTCACAGCTTCGTGGTGCAGATGTTAGAGGAGGAGGAACTCCAGGAGATAATTTAGCGTTCACTGACTTAAAGGGTAATAGTTTCTCTGGGGAAATTGTTGCGATTAATGACAAGAGTGTAAAAATTAAATTACCAGATGGTTCTGAAACTCGATTTGCTATTAAAGATATTAACCTAAGTACCTTACAAAGAACTGCAAGGCCTCCAACGTTGAGAGAGACGCGACTTGCTTATGAAGCTGAATCAGCTTCCCTGGTTTCTTCTGAAGCTGTTGCTTCAACTCCAGGAACATGGGCGAAAGGTGAAGATGTATTAAGAGTTCCATTAGACGATGGTAGTGTTGCTTTTGGTAGAATAACAGAAAGAACAGATGATTCGATTACTCTTGTGACAAGATCAGGTGAAACAAGGGTGATTCCAAATTCTTCTTTTGATGCAAGTACTGTTCGAAACCTACATGACACAAGACATTTAAGTTCTCTTAATGGTGCCGTTGTCAAAAATGGTGATACGGTTGGTGATACCGTTCGATTTACCAATATGAATGGTGATGAAGTGGTTGGTGAGTTAATCGCTCTTGAAAATAAAAGTATTAAGTTAAGGTTGGCCAATGGTGAGATCTCAAATGTTAGAATGCGAGATATTAATATTCCAACACTCAACCGTACGAGAACGTCTACTGCTTTAGCTGTCGTTCCTGATACACCAGCTGTTAAGACAGGAACTGGTGCCGGCCGAACATCAGGTAATGCTGCAGATAGTGCTGCTAGTTTAACCGGAGCTCAAAAATTTAGTAATCTTGCTCGAAGTGGAAAGAAGATAAAAGTTCAATATATTGATGGTGATACTGTGGTGAGAACTGTTGATGATACTCTTTTAACAAGAGTGAGTAGGGATGGAAAGCATCACGTCTTTAAAAATGCGACTGGTGAAACGGAAAGACTAGCGTGGAAGTATGAAGGTTATACTCCAGACTATAGTAAGATTGATGATGGAATTATGATTTATCGAAGAGGTACTCCGACTCCAGGGACTGTTCGAAATGGCAGTTATAACCGTGCCTTTGATGAAGCGATTGAAAGTGGTCAAACATTTAGAGCAAGAATCGGTAGTGAAAGTGCAGAGTTAAAGTTAATTAAGAATGCGAGAACTGGAAGATATACTCTTATGAGAAAAGTGGGAGGTGATCTTGTTGATTTACCAGCAGATGTAACAGCATTAAGAATTTTCTTAGGAGGATCTGTGTTAGCAGAAGGTCTTTCTTTAATATCAGGAATTGAAATAGTAAATGAGAATAACCCTGATACAGGTGATGATCCTGTTCCTGTAGCAGAACCATCTCCTTCACCTTCATCAGCACCAGTTGTTGGAGACACACCAGTTGATCCAGATGAAACGAGAGTCGATCCTGACGCTGATAAAGAAGAAGAGGAAGATGAAGACGAATATGATCCAGAAGAAGATGAAGAGACAATTCTGGACGAAGGTAATCCGGTGGCACCACCAAGACCTCCGAATATGCCTAGGCAAAAAATCCATATCAAAAGAGGGATTTTCTAAGCAAGAGAGCTTCTATAATCTTTAGGTGTCATGCCTGTCCATTTCTTAAAGGCTTTATGAAATGAGCTTGATTCACTGAAACCAAGAAGAAATGAAATTTCTGTTAGTGAGACATTATTATCCTGAAGTAGTTCCTTAGACATTTTTTTACGAGTTTCATTAAGTAAGTCAGAGTAACTAAAGTTAATGGCCCTGAGTTTTCTTTGAAAAGTTCTGGAACTCATTTTAAAATGATCGGCAACCTTTTGGATTGAAGTGTCACCATTTTTTATCTCTTCTCTTAAAATATTTGTTGCCTTGGTTAGAAAGTCTTCAGACTTGTTCTCGACATTTAATTGAGAGATATTATTTAAAATATCTTGTGTATTTTTTTCAAGAATATCAACAAGGTGATGTTTATTTTTTTGAGAGGCTGATTTAATGACTTTTTCATGTAAAAGAATGTAGTTGCTAGGTCTTGAAAAAGTAACTTTATCAGTGCCAAAAATTGCTAAGTAATGTTGAAGAACATTTTCATAATTACCAATATCATATTGAAAACCCACTTCCTCAATTGAAGGATTTTTACCAAGGCACAGGTATATTCTTGAGAGAACTAAACCAATTTCATAATCTAAATGATGATGATGGCCAAGTGTTGTTTGTTTTTCATTAATTTCTATTTTTATTAAGTCATTTCCAACTTCTCTTATTTCTAATGTTAAGTCTTGGTGCATAAGCTTATAGAATCTTGCAAGACGTTTTAGGCCTTGTTCTATTGTAGGAGAAGAAGCAAATAAATAATCGATTGTATGATAAGTACCAAAAGGAATGTGTTGAGACATCATCAAGCCAGGTCTTGCTTGCTTTGTGGTATGGGCTACAGTTTTCCAAAAAGTATCAATCTTAGAAAGGCTTAGACGGCCATCTGGGTCATCAATTTTTTCGGGGTTAATATGGCTTTTTTTAAGAATTTCAACATGGTTATGCCCAAGACTTGCTAGGCCTACTAAAACGGCTTTTAGACCCATGGTCGTTGTTGTTTTTCTAGACAAGATTTCCTCATTTAGACATAGTTTGGTGTCAATATATTCTATTGTATCTTTTCATACCATTTAATTAATGACAAGAGTTTGAAAATGGAATCTAGACATTGATTGCATCCATCTCTAGTGGCATAATTTGGCAACTTACGAGGAATTATATGAAAATAAAAATATCTTTATCTTTGATCTTATTATTAATATTTGCGTTATTTTCCTATCTTTATAAAACGGTCCCTCAATATAGTGGAGAACACAAACTTCGAATCTTAAGCTCTGAAGTAAAGGTTTATAGAGACAAGTTTGGTATTCCACATATTGAAGCTGAGAATAGTAAAGATTTATATAGAGCATTTGGTTATGTAATGGCCCAAGATCGTCTTTTCCAAATGGATCTTTTGAGAAGAATTGGAAATGGCTCTCTAAGTGAAGTGCTTGGGAAAACAACATTAGAAACAGATATCTTGTTAAGAAGTTTAAGATTGAAAACAAGTATAGAAGAAACTTGGAATAAGAATGTTTCTTCTTTTGACCCTAAACTTGTGGAATCATTTCAATATTTCTTAGACGGTGTTCATGCCTTTATTGAAGAAGATAATTTACCATTAGAGTTTATACTACTAGGTTATAAGCCTAAGAAGTTTAGTATTCCTGATGTTCTAAGTGTTAGTGGTTACATGGCCCTTAGTTTTGCTGAAGGACTTCTTTCAGATATTCTTTTTTCTGACCTCGCTAATATATTTCCATCTGAAATTGTTCAACAGATGAGTCAAAGACATAAAACAGATGATTATTTTATTCAAAGAGAAGTGGATAAGAACAGTGTCTCATTAGGTCCACTCCTTAAAAAAATAAATAACTTTCATTCTTTTGCTCGTGACTATTTAGGTCTTTTTCATGGAAGTAATAGTTGGGTTTTATCAGGAGAAAAGTCTAAGTCTGGATTTCCCATTTTGGCCAACGATCCTCATATTGCTTTTTCAAATCCAAGTGTTTGGTATGAAGCTCATTTAAAAAGTCCTGACTATGAAATTTACGGACATTTTATTCCACTGATGCCATTTCCAGCAATGGGACATAACGATAAAAAAGCGTGGGCCGTTACCAGGTCTGAAATGGATGACCTGGATTTATATGAAGAGAAATTAAATGAAGAAAAAACTCAGGTGATGTTTAAAAAAGAGTGGGTAGATTTAAAAGTTGAAAAGGCGATTATTAAAGTTAAAGGGCAAGAAGATAAAGAATTAAATATTCTTATTTCTCCCCATGGTCCAATTTTAGATGACACTCAGTTTGGTGTTGATGGAAAGCACATCGCTTTGAAATGGTCCTATCATCATCCTAAGAATTTTGTGGCCAACACATTCTATCGCTTGAGTCATCTAGAGGATGTAAATAAACTCCCGTGGGCACTTGAGGGAGGAGCTTCACCAGGGCTTAATATTAGTTGGGTCGATAAGAAAGGAAATATTGCTTGGAAAGTACATGGAAAGATTCCTAAACGGGTAGGCTTTCGTGGCAACCATATTCTTAAAGGTTGGACCGGTGAAAATGAATACCAAGACTATCTAACAATTGAGGAAAACCCTGGAGTAATAAACCCGTCAGAAGGAATGATTGTTACCGCAAATTATTATCCGCAATGGGAAGCACTAGATAAATTTGATGGTTATTGGCAACCAGGAGAAAGAATTGAAAGAATTCATCAACTGTTAAACACTAAAGATAAGTGGAATGTTGAAGAATTAAAAGAAGTTCAAAATGATCAACACCTTCTTAGTTATAAGAAAATTCTCAAAAGTATTTTAAACTCTTTAGAAGGAAATGAGTACCGTGGTGTTTCAGCAAAGGCCTATGAGCTATTAAAGAATTGGAAAGGAGAATCTGGAAAAGAGAGTCTTGGCTCTTCTATTTTTCATCAGACTATCTATGAAATAGGTCAGGCAACGATTAAAACTCATTTAGGTAGTGAAAGATTTATAACCTTCAATAAAGCAGCAGACTATTGGCACTTTTTTAAATGGTTTATCAATCAAGAAAAGCACCTTTTTTGGGATAATAAAGACACAAAGGATGTTGAAGGTAAGAAGCAAGCTATTGAGTTGGCATTTGCAAGAGGTGTAAAAAACTTACTGAAAAATATGGTGAAAATATTAATAAATGGAAGTGGGGAAATTTACATCAGGTAGAATTTGAACATCCTCTTGGAAAAGCAAAGCCGTTAAATTTAATTTTTAATATTGGACCATTTCCTGCTGGTGGAGGATTTTTTCAAATTGATAATATGACTTCAGCAAGATACAAAGATGACTTTGCAGTAAAGCTTGGTCCGAGTACAAGACGTCTTATTGATATGGCCAATCCAAGAGAATCTCTTGGGATATTACCCACAGGAAACTCTGGTAATTTATTCTCTCGTCACTACAGTGATCAGGTACAGATGTTTCTAAATGGTGCTTATAGAGGCCAGTTGACAAGTAAGACCGATTATGATGGGGAGTCTTCTAACTTATTGATATTAAAAGAATAAAAAAGTGTTTGATATGGCTAACTTTTGTATATATAATCATACAAAAGGAGCGTTTATGACAATTCGCGGATCAAAACTTATTCTCAATGAGTTAATTGAAATTGAAGAAAAGATTATTAAAATGAAAAAGTTGGCAAAGTTGTGGGGAGTCGAGGTGGAAGATGAACTACTGGCCCAAAAAATTATAGAAAATATTTTAAATAATAAGGATTAAAATGAAAAAGAATTGGATCTTACTTTTGTTACTATCTCTTTTGTTCTCATGTTCACATCAATACCCGAAGCATTGGTACAAACCGGTGGAGGGAAAAGTTAAGTGGTGGGAAATTACTCCAGATCATGCAAAAGAAGGGGAAGTAATTCTTTCTAAAAGAAATGAGTTAGGAATTTTATCAAACTTTTCACATACTCCATTTCGCTATGATGGAAAGAAATATGAAAGTATTGAAGGTGCTTGGCAGGCCATGAAGTTTCCAGAAGATTCAGCTGATAGTAGTGATCCAAGAAATAGTAAAAAATTGAAGTGGGGTCACAAAAGAAGTGAAGTAGAAAAAATGATCGCGTTTAAAGCAAAGGATGCTGGAAAGATCGGTAGTAAGAATATGAAAAAGCTTAAGATCAACTGGGTAACCTATAAGGGAAAGAGAATGACTTATAGAACATCCAAGAAAGGCGAGCACTATAAAGTTATTCGGGCCATGATGGTTGAAAAAGTAAAGCAAAACCCTGAGGTTAGAAAAATACTACTTGCCACAGGAGATCTAAAACTACTCCCTGATCATAAGGTTTCTCCAAGCTCTCCACCTGCTTGGAAATATTATGATATCTATACAGAGTTTCGAGAGCTTCTTAAAAGTGGGAAAAAGCTAGAGTAAAGTTGGAATTCAAGTTAGAATGTTTCTATGGGTAACATAGGTAACCAATTTCTTGTTTTAGATGATGATCAGAAGATCGTTGATCTCTACTTTTCTTTCTTAACAAAACTCAATTATCAAGTTGATTGCTTTGATCAGCCACAAAAAGCTTGGAAAGCGCTAGACCAGAAAAGCTATGATTTAATTATTACAGACTTAAGAATGCCTCTTCTCGATGGTTATGAATTTATTGAAGTGGTAAGAAAGAGTCATCTGAATAATTTAACACCGATTGTCCTATCGAGCTCTTTTATTGATAAAACCACTAAGAAAAATCTAAGCCTTGTTAATCACTTATTCTTTTTGGAAAAACCTTTTACTAGTTCACAGCTAGAGAAAGTTGTTGAAAAAATACTAGAGACAAAACAAGAAAGTTACGAGTTTGTAGAAAAGTATGCCACTCTTCTTAAGAGTGAGTTAGATGTATTTCTTACTAAGAAACTCAATTTAAATATTAGTGATATTGCTGATGTTCAGAAGCTTAAAAAAAGAAATGTAGAAGAAGTTGTTGTAAGACTTGTTTGGAAAGCTGGCGAGGCGGAAGTCACACTAAGTATGACTCTTACGGAAAGAATTATTTTACATGGGATGAATATACTTCATGAAGCCCATTTAATTAGGTGGACCAGTGACCTAGAGGTTTATCTTATAAATGAACTTCGAAATTTTTCAGCAGTTATCCAAGACAAGCTCGGTAGTGATGTGGTTTCTTTTTCTCCTTTATTAATGAAGTCACTATCTCATGAATATATTTTTGAGAAAAATAAAGGGGATCGTTTTTTTGAAATAGAGAGTGATCTAGGACCACTCTCTGTTATGATTTCTTCTTATCAAAAATCTTAAAATTGAGAACAAGTTTGAGCTGTTCTGTCCATGGCAGCTGAACTCGACTGGCTGCGATTATAAGTAGGGTAATACTTTTGAAAACAGTTGATAGCGTATGAGTTGTTAATTCTTGCATTTTTCACTGACTTTTCAATCGCACTAACTCCCGACATATTCCGATCATGTTTTTCGAAAGCAAATGTTAAGATTTCAAGCTTCCCTTCAAGATCTTGTCTTGTGACTAATGCAGCTTTTTCAATAGCATCTCTACCTGATAATGATTTATCTAGTTCTGTAAATATGATATTTAAAACAGCAATATCTGAAACCTGTGGACAGATAGACATAGCACGATCTAAAGCATCGCTTGCGTTAAGGTATCTATCCAAGATAGGAAAACTATAATCAACACATGCTTGAAAAGTAGGGCTTCCGCTGTTGTCAGCTAAGCTTCTTCTAACCTTTTCTAGATCTTTTAAAATTCGTACTAACTCTACAGAATCTAGTTCTGTGTCGTAAGTTTTATCATCTATTTGAACTAATTTTCTTCTGATTTCTCTAAGTACATCGCCTCTTGACTGAGCAAAACTGGATAGTGAGAGTACTAGTGCTAATAAGATTGTTATTGATTTCATGAAGGCTCCTTCTAAAGTTTTGCCTTATTAGATCACTTTAGAAGGGAGTTGGTCAGTAAAATTTATTTCTTGTAAGGAATTGTTGAAATATTTTGATTTCTTTTACGGTTAACGCTTATGACAGGTTGCATTTTTTCATTATGAATAATTCTGAGGCCTCTAATGAGCTCAGCGTTAACATCAATATTGCTCTTTTCTTGCTTATTAAAGATCTTTAGCTTTGTATCTATAATGGCAGCAAAAAATAAAACACTAAAAATAATGGCCATAATTCCAAGCTGTGGATGACTAACACTTAAAACGGCAAGTCCAATGGTTATAAGGATCGCATATTCAATATGCTTGCTATAGTCCTGGTCAATACTTGTATCAATATTTTTCTTTTGTTGAGCTTGTTTATACTTTCTGATGGCAAGCTTCTTCTTTCTCATTTGAGCAGGTGATAGGCTATTTCTCTTAATAATGACTTTCTTATCCATAATGAATCCCCAGATTGAATACACTTATATATATCCAAATCTGATGCCAAAATTAACACTGAATTTTAGGAGGTTAGCTATGATAAAAAGGGTAGAAGAGTGTAATAATTAGTCGCTGTCTAAAGTTTTGACATCAACTTTTGTTTTCTTCCATTCAAGAATATTAAGGCCAAGAATACCAAAGAAGCCTGCCATAATGATGACATCTGCCACGTTGAATATATTCGTTCCTATCCTGCCATAACCGATGTACATAAAGTCCACCACGTAATCGTAGCGTATGCGATCGATTAGATTACCAATTCCTCCAGCTACGATAAGGCTGAGGTATGTTGCTTCATATTTTTTTACTTTTGAGTTAATGACAACGTAAATGCCAATACCGATTAAAAAAACTAAAGGGAGTACAATGAGAAAGCCCATTCTTAGAAGCTCTGGCCACTCACTTCCTAAGTTTCCCCAAGCACCACGGTTTTCAGCATATAAAATCTGAACTAACCCATTCAAATAGTAAGCAGTAGGTTGGCCTTTCACAGATTCAATGGCCCATATTTTAGAGTATTGATCTAGTCCTAGAAAGACAATTAAGCAGCTTAGTAATGTGATGATTTTAAATTTTAGAAGTGATTTATTTTGCATAAATTTATTATACAAATTTATAGCGAAAAAGCACTAAGTAATAGCTGGATATCTTTAGTAAATAATTCAGTTAAGTAGGCCTCTTTATTTTGTGAGTATTCATTAGAATTGACGATGACAGCTGACATCATACTGAGCTTTTTATCTCCATCATTAGAAGGGATGAGAGTATTGTCATGCTCTCTGTTAAGTCGGCAGTGGCCTAGCTCGTGAAATAATAATGATTCGCGGTAGTTTTCATCAGCACTATCCCACCATTCTTTCTTAATTATAACTTCTTTGGAGCCATCAGAATATTCAAAGCAGACTCCTTGAAAGTGAGGGTTTTCTGTATCACCAAAATTTATAGGAATATCTCCAATTCTAAAGCTTGTATCACCTGTTTTCTCTATTGCGATTCGTTCAAATGATGAAACGTAAGTTGAAAAGGTTGTGTCAGTTGAAGCAAATTGTCTCGTCTCAACAGATTTTGAAACTCTGTCATTTCTCATTGAAAGAGGTAGGCCACATGATGTAGCGAATGTAATGGTGAATATTAAAAGCAAACTTATAGAATTCATTTATATCTCCCACGCTTTATAAAGCAATATCTGGGCCAAAACGTTTTCCTTATTTTAAGAGCTTAGGCTGATAGAATAATTAAAAAGTGACTAAAAAATAGGCAGAGATTATAATAAATACATGAGAACCATATTTGTAGGGGACATTCACGGTTGCTTCGAAGAGTTTCAACTTTTGTTGAAGAAGTTGAATTATCACAAAGATGATCGTCTCATTCTGTTGGGTGACTTAATTAATAAAGGTCCTCATTCTGTAGAGGTTCTTAAGTTTGTTAAGAGTAATAAAATTGAGTTTATTTTAGGGAATCATGAATATGGTTTTTTAAAGTATGTAAAAAGTAAAAAAACACATATCGATAGTTTTAATAAAATAAAAGAAGAGTTGGGTGACGAGTTGAACTCTTGGGTCGACTTTCTTGCTAGTAAGCCTTTTTACATAGAGAGTGAGGACTGGATTGCAGTTCATGGGGGAATAGAACCTGATAAGAGTTTAGAAAATTCCGATCCTGCTATTCTATCTTCTATACGATTGATTGAGGGGAAGCCTTGGTATGACTACTACCAAGGAGATCGTACTGTTCTTTTCGGGCATTGGGCAAAACTTGGATTATTTTTTGGAGAGAAAATAATTTGTTTAGATTCACGTTGCTGTTACGGAGGAACATTAAGTGCTTTTATTTGGGAAGAAAAAAAACTTGTCCAATTAAAAGCACTCGATAAATATTTTGATATGGATGAGGAACTATAGCGACTTATTAAATCTTTTAAAGTTTAATAATAATATTTCTTCCCTCTACTCTTACATTCTTTATATTTGCTTTAGAAATTTCTTTTAAGACTTTAGAACGAATGCTGAAGATACCAGCCTTTGCTTTTTCTAAACTTAAAGTAAGCTCATTTGTTTCTTGGTTAAAGTTTGCGGCTCCACTAGCATTGGCCTTTAAGTTGATGATGAACTTTGCAACAAATGTAATCATGTATCTATTTTCAATAATATTAACTCGTATGTTCTTAAGGTTTTTAAGAATTCCGAGCGTTCCCTGAACATCTTCTGTTTCAATGGCTTTTGCCACAGTCATGGAGCTTTTTGAATCTAGGTTTAATAAAGGAAGTTTTATTCTTCCTAAACTAAGACATGGAAGTAGGTAATCAGTGTATAGAGATGATCGAGATCTCTGAGCACATTCAATTTCTACATGGTTAAAGTCTTGAACACCCTCTCCAATCTCTGCAGAAAATTTATCAACATAAACTGCGAGCTTCTTATTCGGAATAAGTTCAATGGATAGGTTTTGTACGTCTACGGTTCCTAATGAATCGAGTAGTCCGCCTGATTCAAGATTCAGTTGAAAATCTAGATTATGATATTGAACATTAAATAGATTTCCTTCTTTTGCCACTAGGGCTTCAGAGTTACCTGTTGAAAATGAAAATTTTGAAGTTTCATAATGTCCTGCCGTTAAGTTGGCGACACCAGAGGTACCATCAAAGTTAAAGTTTAAATGATTCACATCTACTTTTTCAAAATTGAGGGCAAATGTATTTGCCGTTATCATAATTGAGCAAGCAATAATGAGCTTCTTCATAGAGTATCCTTGTTAATTGTCGATTACTTGTTTTATCGGTGATCGTGGTAGATCAAGACAGTTTGTCGCGCTGCGAAGGCGAAGAGGTACAAAATTTTCCCCATAATATGATTTAAATCAACCTTTAACCTAGCGGAGACCTCGGACATTGGGCATTTCATTTGTGAAAATGACACAAATAATTCTATTGAGGACTTTATGATTAAGAAAATTTCAATTTTAGGACTAATTTTTATAACCCATTCAATATTTGGTTTGAATAGTATTTTGACCCATAAGATGAAGGTAAGAGAGCAGATTTTAAAAAACTCACCTCAGTTTATGAAGGATTATCACTCTTCTAAGCAAAAATATAAGCAACTTTATAATCAATTCAATGATCCTGGAATTATTATTGGAAGCAATAACTATGTTCGAAATATTAATGAACTAGATAAGCTCAACTGGTTTAAGCACACCTTAAAGAATCGTCCATGGTCAGATGATTATTGGCCAATTTATAAAGGTATTTTAGGAAATCGATATGCAGACCCAATGTTTGCTTATAAAGAAAGTTGGATTGATTACTTCGATTATTTTGAGGCCTACCCTGTAAGTAATATGAGTTTTGAAGATTTCAATGAAAGCTCTCGCATGATTTCACCAAGTGAAAAATATGATCTTTTACTTGGCCTAGAGAAGGGAACCTTAACTCAGTCTATGTGGAAGCAAGGTAAAGAATACTATGAAAGAAATGGTGAAGTAGAAACTTGGATGGGAATTTGTCATGGCTGGGCCCCAGCAAGTTTTATGGAACAAAGACCAAAAAAATCAGTGGTTCTTAATTCTTTTAAAGGGGCGAATAAGCTTAAGTTCTTCCCAGCAGATATTAAAGGATTATCAAGCTATACTTGGTCCAATAGTAGCTTTCAAACACTTTTTATGGGTCAACGCTGTAATGAAAAAAGGCCTGAAGGAAAAGATGGAAGAATTCTTAGTCCTGAGTGTTTCGATGTAAACCCAGGTTCTCTTCACTTAGTAACTTTAAATTTATTATCAGGACAAGATTCAAGTTTTGTTCTCGACGCAACTTATGACTACGAAGTTTGGAATCAACCTGTTTTTGCTTATAGTTTTGTTTACTTTAATTTAATTACCGGTAAGGAGTCCAAAGACTGGAAAGAGGTTAGGACTTTAAAGAAAGATTATAAAGATCCGTATGGTGCCTATCGCTCAAAACAAGCAAAATATATTGTGGGTGTGAGAATGGAAATTGAGTATGCTGTTGAGAACTCACCAGTTCCAAGAGAATACGATTCAGCTGATTGGGATTCAAGCATGACTTCTGCTTATGAATATGATCTTGAAATTGATAGAAATGGTTTAATCATTGGTGGTGAGTGGCATGAAACTCTTCACCCTGACTTCTTATGGAGACCAGCACCAGGTCACTTTCCACAGCGTTCAATAGACTTTAAAAAGGAACTTTCTAATTGGGATGGAAAGAAGGACTTACCTGATAGAGTCATCAACTATGCCAGAAGAGCGGCAAGAGATGGATATGTAATAAGAGATATTGTTTATAGACTAATTGAGTTATCACAATAAGATTATTTTTTCGGTTGGAAATACTATTAAACTCAGTATAATAAATAACTTAACGTAATCTTTACGAAATTTATTATTAGGATTTTAATGGCAGAAAAAATAATACTTTGTGTAGATGATGAAGCACCTTTTGATCTAGAAGAAGTCATTGAGATGACAGCTTCTACTGTTAAATAAATCTATGAATCTTTCAGTCATTTTTTTGGCCCTTAGTGCAAACTTATGTTTTGCACTTGGAAGTCAGTTCTTCACTCACTACAGTCGAACAATCGGTAGTATCTGGATGAACTGGGCAAAGGCCAGTGTCGCTCTCTTTTGTTTTACTCTTTATGCACTTTTTTTCGTGGATCATATTTCTATCAGTGTCTTTGATTTTTCACTTTTGTTCCTCTCTGGATTTCTTGCCCTTGGTTTAGGAGATATCTTTTTATTAAAAAGCTTTAGTGATCTAGGTCCCGGCCGAACTTTAATGATCTTTGGATTCCAGCCCCTCATCTTATCTTCAGCTGGATTTATCTTTTTTAATCAAGATATGGACTCCTCTAAGTTTTGGGCAATTCTCTTTTTTATTATTTGTTTATTTATTTTTAGTTTAGAAAAGTTTAAAGAAGATAAACATTGGAATCTTAAAGGAAGCTTACTTGCTTTAGCTGGAATGATCTTGGATGCAGTGGGAATTATTATTACTAGAAGTGTATTCGATAAGAATCCTGAATTTAGCCCAATGGAAGGAAATATTTATAGGTGTATTGGGGCCATTGCTCTTTTTATTTTAATGACATATTTCTATCGACCTTTAAATTTAATCGGGACGTTAAAGCGTTTAACAAGTAGAGATAAGCTTTATATTATTTTAGGATCGGTATTAGGAACTTTTCTTTCTCTAGGGTTTTATCTTAATGCCCTTAAGCTTGCTCATTTAGGATCTCTTTCAGGTATCGCGATTACGGGAACTATCTTTGCTAGTATGTTCGAGTGCATTCATAATAAAAAACTGCCAAGTCGCTATCTCATGGGAGCATTCATTAGTTTCATGCTGGGGATGAAGTTTCTCTTATTTTAAAATTCTCTAATATTTGAATCTTTAAAAAAGTCTTCATGATAATCAAACTTAGTTTCTTGCTTAACCCTTTGAAGGTATTCGTGAACTTTTAAAGGAAATTGAAATTCAGGTAAGACATAGAGACCCCATAGATGGGATGCAATCATAATATCTTGAATCGTTAAAGTTTCAGACTTATAGAAAGGTCCAAGATAGTTTTGAAAACTCATGATCTCTTTGGCCAAAATTTTAAGGAAGTCTTTCTTATTTTTCATAAGGTCTTTAAAAGGTCCTCTTTTAACTTCTTTCTTTTTTTGAAAATACTCTCGAGATGTTTCATCAAACTCTTGAGTATAAATCCAGTAGGGCATGACAAGGTTGTGAATCGGGGAGCCAAGTCTATCAAGTAGATTATTAAGCTCATCAACTCTTTCTTGATCATCTAATACGTCAAGCTTGAGCTTGTTCTCACTATCTAATTTCTTAATAATATCTAGACTCTCATTCTGAGCACTTCCATCCTGCCATTTCACAATAGGAAGCATCTTGGTTCCGGTCATCTCAATGAGACTTTTCTCCTCATTGTAAGGTAGAGGTAAGGACTTGTAAGAAACTGAAAGGGCCCCAAAGGCCATGCGAACACGGACACAAAAAGGACAATGAATATAGTGATAAAGTTCAATCATATTGGGATGTTAGCGATATTTTTAGGAACAGGCAAGAGCTCAAAGTGGAATCATTATGACACTATAGAAATCAATAACTTATAGAGCTATGAAATATTTACACTTTTTAGGGGCAACTGGGTTATCTCGAGCT
>JAONMX010000031.1 GCA_028378565.1 Bacteriovoracaceae bacterium | reverse complement strand
TTAAAGCAGCCCCTTTTTTAAACCAATTGAGGGCGTATGAAAGTTTTTTACGCTCCATTTCCATTTTTCCAAGGACAAAGTAAATTTCTTGAAGAAAACTTTCAGGAATGTTTTTTTGAGTTTTTAATAATCTTAAGAGTCTTTTCTTACCTTCGCTAAGGTTTTGTTGAGTCCATGTGGCCCTTGCAAAAGTAATTGTATATCTAATATATTCATTATCTAAATTAAGTGATGAACTCCTATTGAGTTTCTTTATCCACCACACCATATTCTTTAGTTTTGCCGTATAGGTATCTTTATCTCTTTGAAGCTTAAAAGTGAAAGCATAGCGATAATATGCTTTTATTCTTAAGTCGATATCAAACTTTGTACTATTTATGATCTTTAAGTAATACTTTCGAGCTCTTTTAAAACTTCTATTTCTTTCAAAATCTCGAGCTACCTTATAGTAATCTTCTCTTTCTACATTCTGAGTGAACCTTGGAAATTCTTTAATTCTCTCTTCAGCACTTCGTTCTATTAAGCCAGCATTCTTTGCTAGCTTTGCTTCCTTTATGGCGAGGTTGTAAGTTTCAAGCTTTTCTTTTCGAGTATCTTTGAACTTAACAAGATCAAGTGCAGCCAGGGAACTGACGTTATGATAATTCTTAAGTTGTGCTTGATAGAGAATATTTTCTAACAGCTCTGAATGGAGATACTCTGGAAATTCTTTTGTATAACTTTTAAGCGTATCTTCTAAAAAAGATTTATTTTGCTTACAGTACTTTATTGTTTTTACAGTCGATAATTTTGCAAGAGGAAAGCTCTTATCTCTTTCTAGATAATGATTTCTTTGGCAGGCATGATAGTTTTTCCCATTGCGAGCGAAAGACCTTGCTCGAATATAGACAGAGGCTTGGCGTTGATTCTCATCAATTTTATTAATATCTGGGTAGTGGGTACCTTCATAAAGAGACTTTATGAACTCACTCTCTGGTGGAGATGTATATTTAGATGAGCATGAAACCAAAAAGAATAGAATTAAAATCCATCGCACTAAAACGTCCTTGTAATACTTAATATTAACTAAAAAGCAGTGGCTATAGTGTATAACTACTTAAAAAAAGGTTCAACCACGGGGAAAATCCCTCTTTTTCAGTCATGTAAAAAGTACTTAAAGCTTTGAATTTTGGGGACTAAGGTCGTATAAGCCAAAGATTGAAATTTAAAGGAATTATTATGATGGAAACAACGAGTACTTCTAGCACTCAATTTAATGAAAAATCAGTGTATTTTACTAGCTTAGGTTGCTCTAAAAACCTTGTGGATTCACAAGTCATGTTAGGTTATATGGGCCTTGATGGATTTACCATCTCTACTGAGCCAGCAGATGCTGAAGTTATTATTGTAAATACATGTTCATTTATTGAAGCTTCTAAAAAAGAATCGATCGAAACAATTTTAGAACTTGCAGACTTTAAAAATGAAGATGTTGGAAAGTGTAAGGCCCTTGTTGTTTCGGGATGTATGGCCCAAAGATATAGCGATGCTCTTGTTAATGATCTTCCAGAAGTAGATCTAATTATTGGAACAGGTGAGTACAATAAAATAGTAAAACTTTTGAAAGCATTCGAAGATGGTAAGTTAGAAGTTAAAAGTCATGTTGAAATTCCAAAATTCATTCATACTGAATTTGATCCAAGGCTTAATACTTCTCCGTTTTATACAGCATGGTTGAAAATATCCGAAGGTTGTAACCGTAATTGTACTTTTTGTATTATACCAACGCTGAGAGGAAGGCTTCGTAGTCGAACAGTTGATTCTCTTATTACCGAAGCTACTAGGTTAGCAGAAGGTGGCGTGCGAGAGTTAAACTTAATTTCACTGGAAGGAATTATGGAATGAAGATCCATATGGTTATTATGGAATTGTTTCGCGTATTGAATTAAATGAAAAATTTCCTGAAATCGATACTGACATCAATGAGTTTGATCCTCCAAATAAAGAACTCTCATGGCTTTTGGCCTTAGACGAACTTGAGTATGCTAAAAAATATCTTGAAACTAATAAGAGAATTCATGAAAGCATGTCCAACAAAGATTCTCTAGAACTTTTCTTTCATAGTGGCTGGTTTGAAGGTGCCCTTTTCTATTTCTTTAAGTTAAAGCCGAAAGTAAGGGATGAGACACTCACAGAAGTATCTCCCATTATTTTCCCGTCACCTTTTCAAGAAAAGCTCTCTTTTGTAAGTGCAAAAGAAAAAGTCCCCCTTGAACTTATCTATAGTATTATGCGCCAAGAATCTGCCTTTAATCCAACCATTCGATCGTGGGCAGATGCTTTTGGACTGATGCAAATAACTCCTGAGAGAGCACAGAAGCTTAGTAGAAGATATAAAATTCCTTACAATGACTTTAGTGATCTCTATTCTCCTGAGACCAATGTTCTCTTTGGATCAAAGATATTAAATCAACTGATGAAAGAACATCAGAATAACTTTATCGCCTACGTTGCAAGTTATAATGCTAGCTCAAGAGTTGTTAAGAGGTGGATGAAGCAAAAGCATCGTAAAGACCCACTGGAATTTATTGAAATGATTCCTTATGAAGAGACAAAGGGCTATGTAAAATTAGTTTTTAGAAATTTTGTTACTTATAATAGACTTCATAAGGGTGAATTTGAAGTTGATAAAAGCTTTCTATATACCGGAAAGCTTACTGACTAACTCTAGTGTTTTCAGGTGCCTTGAATTTAAAATCGGAAGAACTTAGCTTTAAGTTCTCATTAAGGTTTTTAATTGATTTTTCGATTTTCTTATTCTTAAGATTAACAACGATAATTGATTTCAAGTTTTTAAAATTTACTGAACCCTTAAACGTTAAGACAAGTGACTTTAAATCAACTTTTTTAGCATAATCTTTTGAAAAATTAAGTTCTACGCTATTCTTATTTTTTTTTACATTATAAAGCTTATTAGACTTTAAGCCTTTTCTTAAACCATCAAAGGCCTGTATTAAAAAGTTATCTTTTGTTGATGAAATAATAAGCTCACCCGGCTCTCCTTCAATCGGTGGTGCCTGATAAAAGTACGTCTTCTGAGGATTCACAACCGTTGTCACTTCTGGGCTCTCAAGCTTAATATGGCTTGGATACATGTAAAGTAGCTTTCCCTTCGTTTTTCTTATTTTTCCTAAAGAAGACTTTCTTGTTTGTTCAAACTCCGCTTCGAATGTCTTTGGAGAAAAAGCATTTACCTTCGTAGACAAACTCGAAATGAGAATGGATACGAAGGCCACAACCTTTAATATATTTATGATTCTACTTCTCATTCTTAATGAAGCTGAACACTAACGGCTTTTGAAATGCCTGGTTCTTGCATAGTTACTCCATAAAGAGTGTCATTAAGCTCCATCGTTTTCTTATTATGAGTAATAAGAATGAACTGAGATTCTGCTGACATTTCTCTTAGAAGTTCATTAAAACGGCCAACATTGGCATCATCTAAAGGTGCGTCGACCTCATCCAGAAGACAGAATGGTGATGGCTTCACTAAGAATATTGAGAATATCAAACTAACAGCTGTCATGGCCTTTTCACCACCAGACATTAGATTAATATTTTGCATTTTCTTTCCTGGTGGCTGAGCAATAATCTCAACCCCACATTCAGGATCTTCAAGCTGTCCGATCACTTTTAGTTGAGCGGAACCTCCACCAAAGATAATTGGAAATACTTTTTGAAATCTTGTATTTACTTCTTCAAAAGCAATGGCAAATCTCTGTCTTGATTTCTCATCAATATGCCCAATGGCCTTTTCTAGATCTTCAAGAGATTGCTTTAACTCAGCTTCTTGAACTTTTAAGAAATCAAATCTAAGTTTTTGACGTTCATAATCTTCAATGGCCTGCCAGTTAATTTCACCAAGTCTAGCAAACTCATTCTTATAGTTCTTAAGCTTCACTGAACAATCTTTTAAGTCTTGTCCATATCTTCTATTAAACTCATAAGACTCTTTTTCTATTTCTTTCATGCCTTCTTCTGTTTCCATGAAGTACATTGTCGAAATATCAGAAAGCTCTTTATAGTCGTCTTCTGTATACTCAAGGTAGCGACCAAGAGTATCTCTAAGATCAATTCTATATTTTTCAAAAATATTTTTTACTGTTTGTTCTTCTTCAGTTAAGTGAAGTCCAATTTTTGCTTCAAGAGTAGCAACAGTTTTTTCATTACTATTAATCTCTTGAGACAAACTCTTAACCTGATCTTCCCTTTCTTTCATATCTTGGAGCAATTGAACAAGATCATCTTTATAAAGATTTAGGACTTCTTCTTTTTCAAGAAGTATATTAGCTGTCTCAGAGTTTGACTCTTCTAATGCTTTTAAATCTTCCTCAATTGTTTGAATCTCTTCTTCATACTTACTGATAACTTCATTGGCCGAATCTAGTCTTGTATTTAGTCTTTCAAGCTGTCCTTCGATATCTGTAATCTGAGAAGTAACACTTTCAACTCTATCACTATAACTTCTGGCCTCCACTTGCTTCTCAACAAGAACTTCTTTATTTTCATTATAAGAATTTCTTAATAGCTCTAAGTCATCAACTAAGCTCTCTTGTCTTTCAACGAGCTCACTTGTCTTTTCATCAAGAGTACTCTTCTTGCTTTCAAGACTCTCTTCACTTTCAATAAGCTCAAGTCTTTGTTTTGAAACTTCACTCTTTCTATTCTTTAAGATTTCAAGTCTTGTTTGACCTGACTCCATTCCGGAAAGTCGAGATTCAAGTGCTGATTTAATTGAAGCATGTGACGCTCTTTCATCACTCAGTTGAGTTCTCGTTTGGTCATGTTGATCAGCATGAGTGTCTAGCTCATTTTTTTGAGTTTCAACCAACTCTCCTAAACCAGAAATTTCATTATTTAAAACTGTAATTCTTTCTTTTAATTCTTCAATTAAGTTATTTCTTTCAACAATCCCTTGAGTATTTTCTTGGTTTCCTCTTTTTTCAAGAATCTTTGCTCCACCAATATTTTTAATAAGACCTTTACCATTAATATCAACAATGGCCCTAAAGTTTATTTCTGGGGATAGACTTTCAAAAAGTTTTTGATCCACTTGATCTACAACAAAATAGCCTTCAAGCACTGGTGCAAGTTTAGACTTAAACTCCAGTGGTAATTCAATAATGTCGTTAAAAGAGACAAGTCCTTCACAACCTTTCAGTCTTAGTCTTTCAATAGACTCTTCCGATATCTTCATTTCACTAGAAGGGATGAGTAAGTCGATTCCTTCTTCTGATTGAGACTGAGTCCACTCCCAAAAGTTTGTGATATCACTTCCACTTGAAACAATAGTATTCATAAAATCACTGAATACAAGTTGTGCCGCCTGAGCATACTTCTCATCACACTTAATGAGTGTACCAAATAATTTATACTCTTCAGATTCAACCTGATTAATAAAGTTGATTGCTCCTTCTTTAGCACCTTCAAGAGATTCATTAATTTCAATCAATGACTGAAGCTTAGATTCTTTTTGAATAAATTTTTTGTTAAGAGTATTTAATTTTTCACTATTTCCTTTATACTGAAGTTTTGTCTCTTCTACAGAAGATCGAAGCTGAGCTTCTTTAACTTCAAGCTCTTCTACTTTTTTAGCAGAGCTGGCCACAGCGTCTCTCTCATTGGCCAATTCTTGAGAAACACCAGAGTATTGTTTTTCAAGTGCTTCAATCTCTACCGTAATATCTTGTAGACTCGCTGAGAAGTCTTCCATACGAGAAGAGTTCCGACTAATCGTTTGCTCCACTTCATTCAATTCTAGCTTTGCTTCTTCAACTTCATCACCTAATTGTGAAGACTCGTCCTGCTTTAACTCTAAGTCTTCTTTAAGTTGCTCAACCTTTTCTTCCAAAGAACTGAAATCAAACTCTTGTGCATGAGCACTTTCAATTCCTTCTCTCGAAGCAATTAGTTCTTCATGTCTCTTCGTTCTATTTTCAATCTCTGTTTCAATTTCAGTTATTTCTTTTTGTTTCTGTTCTATAAGATTTTCTTTTTCAGTTTGGCTTTTACATAAGTAATTTAACTTCTCTTCCGCTCCAGCTAACTGCTTACTGATTTCATTATAATCTTTTTGAAGCTCTTCAATTTTTTCTGTCTTTTCATCTTTTTGAAGTCTTTCATCTTCTAAACCAATCTCAAGGCTTTCCTTTCTTGTTTTCCAGCCCTCAACCTCTAAGTTCTTTTCATCAATAGTATTTTTCTCATCTCTATAATTTTTTAAATGATCATAAACTTTATGGGCATTAACAACGAGGTCATTTCTTTGGATTTTATTCTTTAAGCTTCTTGCTCTCTCTGCTTTTTCAGCTTGTTTTTGTAATGCACGTAGATTCTTCTCTATTTCAATTTGAAGATCACTTAGTCTTGCGAGGTTTGCTTGAGTTGCATCAATCTTTCTCATGGACTCACGCTTACGCATTTTAAATTTCGTAATACCTGCAACTTCTTCAATCATTACCCTTCTTTCTTCAGGTTTTTGTTGAACAAGTTTATTAATTTCCCCTTGGGCAATAATAGAGTACGACTTCGCACCGGCCCCAGTATCCATAAAGACTTCTTGGATATCCTTTAATCGAGCAGGCTCGTTATTAATACGATATTCAGTTTCTCCATTTCGATAGAGCTTTCTAGTTAATTGAATTTCAGATGGAGATGAAACCTTATTACCAATATGAATATGCTTTCCAGAGTCGTTGTCTAAGACAAGAGTCGCTTCTGCAAAACTTCCAGGAGTATACTTACTAGAGCCTGCAAAAATTAGATCTTTCATGGAGTTTCCACGCAAGTGCTTGGCAGACATTTCGCCCATTACCCAAAATAGAGCATCAACGATATTTGATTTACCGCAGCCATTAGGCCCAACAATTCCGGTAATACCA
Organism: Bacteriovoracaceae bacterium; assembly: GCA_028378565.1. Lineage (GTDB taxonomy): Bacteria > Bdellovibrionota > Bacteriovoracia > Bacteriovoracales > Bacteriovoracaceae > JAAEST01. The sequence continues at coordinate 9,993 of JAONMX010000031.1, read as the reverse complement.
TCATCAAAATTTATTATTGTGCGGTCTTTAAATGACTTAAAGCCTTGTACGATTAGTCTCTTTAATTTCACGTGCGCATCCTTTGCCGTAAAAGTGTTTGTGTGTGTCCTGAAATTTTAGGATATTTAACGCCAATAGTACAAGAGAAATTCGCTATTTTGGCAAGCTGTAAGCTCTTTTAATATAAGGGTTTGGGCCATTTATGGTCCTACAATCATACCTTTCAAAACAGTGCGTCATACCTTTTAGTGATTGTGCCCTTCGTGACTGCCACCGTGGTCGTGTCCATGCCCGTGACCATGACTTCGTCTAGCGCGCTGCTCTTCATTTACCTTCATATGATGTTCGATATGCCCTTTTTCACTGAAGCCAAATTCATCTGGGTTAGAAGTGTGAAGATAGCCGTGTAGTTGCATGAGAAACAACAGGAAACCTGCCAGTATAAGGCCATCATTAGCAACTTTAGAGAATTTTTCAAAGAATTTTGTATGTCTGAATCCAGCTAAAATAATAAGCATCACACTCAATGCTGCAATTTGACCTATTTCAACGCCAACATTGAAAGAGACGATTCGCATGAACATCTCCATTCCCTTTTCTCCTAATGGAAGTTGCTGAAGCCTTGTTGATAATCCAAAACCATGAATCAGACCGAAAATAAATACCATTGCTAATAAGTTTGGAGCTTTTTTAAGACCTAAATAACTCTGGAAACCTTTATTATTATCAAAACCCTTATAACAAACACTAAGGGCAATCACGGCATCAACCAACCAATAATTTGCGGTGATTCCCATAAAGGTAGCCGCTAAAAGTGTTACACTATGACCGAGAGTAAAGACTGTAATGAATTTAACAATATCTTTGAAAGTGGTGAGAAAAAAGATCACTCCAAATAAAAATAACAAATGATCATATCCAGTAATCATATGCTTGGCACCGAACCAAATATATTTTAAATAACTTCCATCAATCATTCCCTTTTGAGTTTCATGATCCACCCCATGAGCAAATGAATTTAAACTTATTGAAAGAGTCGTTATAAAAAACAATATTTTTTGCATAGATCCTCCAGATCTAATATTTAGAAATCCATAAAATTCTAACCTATAGAAGACTTCAAAGTCTAAAATTAATCTACTCAGTGCATAAACAAAATTGTCTTCTATCGACTATACTTAAAATATGAAAATCGTCGTTTTAATCTCACTTTATTTCTTGAGTAGTTGTTGGAAGTCAGAAAACATCCTGGTAAAGCTTCCAGAAGAGTTACCTAGTTCATTTCAATTTATTACAGGTAAGAGTAGTTCCATATTCATCAAAAGAGGTGATGAATTCTTGAATCGTAAGTATGGTTATAAACTCGATAATAATAATATAAAAAAATGGCTTAAAGAGCTTAACACCAAGACCTTTGAAAATAGTAAAGGTGCACCAATAGCTGGGATTACTCCAAAAAAGATCATTCTTTATTACTCAGGAAAGGCCCTTCAATTTGATGGTTATAAAGTTAACAAAAATACTTGTGTCGTTTTATCTTTTTTAACCGAAAAGAAAAAGCCAAAAAAGAAATCTCTTAACTATATTGAATGCTCAATATTTGATCTTATCTTTATTGATACTGACAAATTAAGAACAGCTAAATTAAATCTAAATTCATGGAGCAATATCAAATATATTAATGAAAAAAGAAATCAATCTGTTAACCTAACCAAAGAACAATCTACTCAGCTTCTCTCACTACTTAATGAATTTGTTACACAAAGTTATGTTCACAGTGGAGAAGTAAATAGTTCTATTCTTCGCAAGTATAAAATCAATGAAAAAATAAATAATAATATAACAGGTAAGTTTTCTGGAAAGTTTAATAATAAGGTTTTAGAGATTTGGTTTGGTAGACCAGAAAGGCTTACTCCTTTAACAAGACTATACTTAAGTGATGAGCTTCAGATCAGAGAAGGTATATATCCACAATGGATTAAGCTGCGATCACTCTACAACGAAATTATTCCGATTCTAGATCAATAGGTGACGCTTTCGAGCTTTCATCTATTGTAGTACAAATAATTTTACTGTCTTTTTCATCTAGTCTTAAGCAAGGCCTTGATTTAAAAGATTGAATATCTCCAACACTGCTGATTTTTCTTTCAGAACTGATAAGTTTAATCACAGAGACTTTATCTTTTTGAGAAACAAAGAGTTCCTTCAAGTCTTTACTTACTGCGATTATTGAAGTTTCAGTAATCGAAGGATCTTCAACAATCTTTCGAGGAGCAATAGATCCGCTATACTTCAGTGGAAAAATTTTAACTGAGCATACATCAGAACAATCAAGTACCGTAACATACTCATTCTTTTCGTCAGTCGATAGTGAAACAATATTTTTCAGCGACGTTTTTTCTCCTGTAATAATTCTTCGATAAGCACCTGCTCCTGTATTATCTAAAATTTGAATTACTTCATTTTTATATTTAATAGTCATTAGTTTATTTTTATATGTTTTAAAGCTTGAATCTTTTTCAAAAACTTTCATACAGTTTCGATTAAAATCTCCTGTTTCAATTAGGCTTAACTCTCTTTCACATTCGTATAGTGTTGGCATCTCTTCTTTTTGGGCCAATAGATTCGGAATGAATAAAATGTATATGATTAACCATCTCATGGTGTAGCTCCTGTTATACTTATTTGTTGAAATCCTGCTGTTGCACCGTCAACTGTTAGAGTTGCTGGATAAGTTCCAGTGGCCGCAAGATCTCCTCTATAGCTAATTGTTATGTCACAATTTTGAGCAGGATTAAGTGTATTCGTATTACAAGTATCACTATCAACCTGCCATTCAGGTCCGGCACCAGTGAATGTAACACCTAAAGCTCCACTCGACGCATTTCCATCATTTTGAATTCTAAATGTTCTTGTTACCTGTACACTGCCTGATCCAAAATTTGGATTAGTACCATTTACTTCATTTAAGATTGCACCATCCCTATTACCAGTAAGTGCAACTGTTCGCAGCCCGCCAGTTGCCCCCTGAACTGTAAGGGTTGCACTTTTTGCTCCATTCGTAACAGAGCCACTATTTCCTGTTTCTGCTAGAAAATTTACGGTTACATTACAAGTTTGAGTCGTCGCAAGAGAGACAGGATCACAACCGTCAGTTGTTAAAGAAAAGTATGAAGCATCGGCACCTGTTAAATTCAAAGAAAGATCACCAGATGCAGCATCTCCACCATTTTGAAAAGTAAAGACACTATTTAAATCTAAAGCACTTGAACCAAAGGTCCCACTTCCTGCCGTTTGATTTATAATTGCCCCTGAAAGATCTGCACTTAAAGCAAAAGTAAATGCACCGTTAGTAGCACCCGTTAAACCAAAATTTAGAGTCTTCGTTCCATTAGTAGGAGCTCCTCCACCACCAGTTGCACCTAAGAAAGTCACTTGTATATCGCAAGTATCTCCACCACCTGAAGCAAGATTATCAGTATTACAATTATCAAGATCTACATTAAAATAAGTTGTATCTCCAGTTGCTGCACCTGATGTACTGCTCAATAAACCGGAAGCTATATTACCAGTGTTATTAATTGTAAAAGTATGCTGAACATCAAATGAAGTTGGTGTCCACGTAAGTGAGTTTCCTGTGTTTCCAAGAATTGCTCCATCAACATTAATAGTCGTTGAGTCTGAATTCGTAACACCTGCACTATCTTGAAAAAGAACAGTGTCAGTAACCGCTGTTGTTGTACCTGGCGTATAATCAAAACATGTATTAGGAGCACAGGCCGTACCGGCGACTAATGTTCCAGAAGAGTTATTTGTCCAGCCGCCAGCAACACTTACCGGAGGCACTCCCCCTTCAACAGTAATGATAAGAGTTTCGCCCGACTGTTGAGTTGCAATCGGTGTTGCTAAAATTGCGAGAGTTTTATAAACCGGAAGAACTGAAGCCGAGCATCCAGGATTTGCCGTCCCACCTGCTCTTATATATATATATCTTCAGCCACGCTGTAATTTAGGCCCGCAAAAGTCGCACGCCCAGCAGTTACAGTTGCTGTATTACTTGCAATTACTCCACTACCGGAAGTTGTTGAGCAATCAGCAGTTGTCCAAGGAGTAAGAGTAACAAGTGTCGAGCTATCTGCCCAAACTCTAGTTCCTGCAGAATCACGCACTTCAACTTGTGGCATCGTTTGGAAATTATTTCCAATGGTTTGGTTAATCACAGGTTCAGTTAAAAATACAATTGTGTCCGGCGGTCCTGTAAAGATAACATCTTCAGTTAATTTAGTGATGGCCGCTCCGCCAGTTAAACTTATTGAAATGGTTTCTGGATTAGCATCATTAACATCTTTCGTCCCAACACCAGCAGTCATAGTAATCGTCGCTCCACCAACAGCTGTTGGTGTATTGAGTCCATCACCTGTTAAAGCAATATCCACATCCGTTCCAAAATTCGTATCTGTGTTTCCATAGGTATCTCTAGCAAGTACTGTTACCGTAGAGGCAGTTCCCGTTATAGACTCAGCTGGATTTTGAATGAAGTATTCGATTGCGGAATTTGGATCAATTACAATCGTATCACTATTAGTAACAGTAGGGTTCACTCCATCAGTCATTCCAACAAAGCCTGTTCCCACAGTACCACTTGCAAAGAAGCTCCAACTAACAGATGTTGTTCCAGACGACCAAGTAAAAGTACTTCCATTTGCTGGATCATTACCTGCAACAGTTTGCGACGCATTTGGAGCATCAAAGCCTGTTCCACCAGGGATAGAAAAATTAAAGGCCACAGAATTAAGAGCAGTGTCCTGATCAGAAACAGTATTTCCCCCGCCATCAATTGCAGTAAGAGTTGCTGCCGTACTAACACCAGCAGTGGCAGTCGCATTATCAAATGTGAGTGTATAGTTAGCGATGGTAGAGGTGGTAAAATTAAAACCAAGATCTTGAGTGTCTGCGCCAGCAGTTCCCCCTGGTGCATCTCCATGGGTAACAACTAATTCTAAAACGTGAGAAACATCGTAAGCAATATCATGAAGTGTAATAGATGATACAGATGAAAAGTCTAACGCCTCACCAGTAATATCAAGTGGTGTTGCATCTCCATCCCCTCGACTAATATTGAATGTTCCAGTCGTTGCTAAACCTGATACTCTATTGAGAGCGACAGCCGCATTAGTAACTGTTGATTCTGTAGCGGCATTTCCGTAAACATCATGAAAATCAATCGTAACAGAAGTTGCTCCATCTTGAGCAGCTGTAGCACTACTTGGAAAGCCACTTCCTGTAACATGGAAGTGATCACCACTAGCATTAACAATCGTAATTGAATCTGCCGTATTTGCACCAGATGCTACAACCGTACCGTCGTCAGAAACATTAAGATAATTTGTAGCAATATTATTTGTAGTATTAAAAGCTGTTACATTAAAAGGAGCCGTGCCGGAAGTTGTCCAAACTAAACTTGTCGCTGCTCCTGCATTTGGAAGAGTAACATTGTTTCCAGCGTGGGGACTATTAATATTTCCAGCAGAGTTATCACTAAAAGTATAATTTCTAGAATTTAATTCCGTCTGATTGGTTGCATCTGTCATCACATTTCCAGCATTATCATAAGCTGTTAATGTCCATGAAGTTGCAGTACCCGCTGCAATATTTGTATCCGCTGTAGTCATAACATAACTACTGACATTCGAAGCATGAAAGTCAAAATCGAAATCTGCACTATTTGCAGCTGATGCTTCCGTTGCCCCTTCAAAGACCCTGATGTCTATAGTTTGAAAAACATTATAACTGAAATCATATAATGTAATGGCACTCACAGAACTAAAATCTAAAGTCATCCCAGTAACATCAGAAGTTGCTGTACCATCAGTGGCAGTGGCCTTGAGAACACCAACGTTACTTCCACCCGTGAATCCTGAAACAAAACGTGGCACTAGTTGAACACTGGAAAGCCCTTGTGCTAAATTTCCAAAGTCATCATAAAGAGTATTCGTCGCACTTGTGCCAGTGTAAGTTGTATCGTTTGAAACTTCTGCTCCACCAAACCCTGCGGTCGTTACAGTAAAGTACCCTGCCCCACCACTAGGGTTCGCTTAAGTAATATCCATTGTATTGGAAGCATCATTAGTTGTTGTTACGGCTGTCGTATTATCTGAAAATTGAAGCCATCCAACTTGAATATCATTTGTTGAGTTATAAGCGATTACATCAATTAGCCCAACTCCAGTTCCCGAATTAAAAGTTATTGCTTGGTTAGAAACATCGGCAAAAGCAACTGAAGCATCAGGTGAATCCATTTGATTACTTCCGGTAGACTGATCAGTAATATTGTAAAGAAGTCCATCAAGCATTGCTTTGTTAGCTGCACCTGTTAGTGTATTCCCAGCATTATCTTTAGCAATTACTTGCCATGAAAGAGTTGCACCAGCTACTGCGCTGGCCGAGGGACGAGTAAAAGTATAGGAGTCTATAGTGGCAGGAACTGTTGTCATAGCAATGTTATCTGCTTCTGCGGCAAGAGTATCAATTGTACCTCCGTCAAAAGCTCGAATTTCAATTGTATCAGCTACATCATAAGCAAGGTCGTAAATAACCTGAGTACTTGATGCACTAAAATCTACATTGATAGCGGTTATACTTTGTGCAGCTCCCGCACAGCCATCACCTGAAACAGGAGAGCACCCATTAAGAGTTCCATTTACTGAGCTATAGCCACTAATCTTTCGTAGACTTAAAAGATTCCCCGAAATTGTATCTGTTCTTGGGTTTCCATATAGGTCTCTTAATGTGACCGTTACACTTGTAGATGTTTGTGCCGTTAAAGCAGCCGTTGCATTAATTGCCCCACCTGTTGAAAGGGTTGTAATAAAATGCTCACTCACATTTGTATTGATAGTCGAAAGAACTGTTGTATTATTTCCAACGCGAGCGTTTTCATCTGTAACATTAAAATGTCCAGCTAATCCGCACGAAGCGGCATTGGCCAAGTAAACCTGATAGTTAAGATCCACCACCCCACTCGTATAATCAAGAGTACCATTTGTTGGGTCGCCATTTGTATCTGCTAAATAATTTCCTCGAGGAGCATCACAAGCACTATTGGTATTAAAGGTATTTGAAATAGTTTCAAGAACCGCATCTCCATAATCAATGGTATTCCCACCACCATCTCTTGCAGTCATTCTTACTGTAAAATTTGTTCCTGTTGTAACAGTTGTTGAAAGTGGCTCAAAAACATAATCGGCGACTGTTTTCTTTACTAGTGAAAAGCTAGGCTGAACAGAATTTGCATCCTCAATTGGTATTGATTGTGGGTCACCTACAAAACCAAATTTAATAGTATGACCAACTTGATAATTTATATTTCTTGTAACACTACTATTATTTTGTAAATCCATTGTGAGGGTACCAGCAAGTGGACCAACTGCCGTAGCCCCACCAACACGAATAGGTCTAAGAGTTAATGCACTGTCAGCACCATTTGATGTTCCCGTTGAACAAAGATTTCCCCAATCATCTCGTACTTCACCCGTTATACTATAATTAGTTTAATTATCACCAACTCCAGTTGTAGCACCAGTAAAAGCTATGTGATGAGGTGAATTAGGATTAATTGTTAAACTACTAGCACTTGTCCCAGTGACAGGAGTTGCACGATTGTCTTGAATATCAAGTCCAGCAATGGCCAATGTCTCGGCCCTTACAAATGTAATTGTTGTTGTTGCTATACCAGAATTATTAAAAGTTAAACTTGCATTATTCCCAACCCCCTCAAGTGGTGATGGAGAGTCTCCTTCCGGAGAATCATTAAGACCTTGAACCCAGTAATGTTCACGTGCACTAATGATTGGTGCTAAAGTGGCGCCCAAAGGAATTGTATTAGCAGCTCCATCCCAAGCGTCTACTTGTACAGAAAAAGCACTACCAGCAGTGGCCGGTGAAGAAAAACTTATACCGTACTCTTGCACACTTCCTTCAACAATTTGAGGATCATAGGTAACACTTCTTGCTGCTATTTCGCTGATGCTTCCATCACTAATTGATAATTTAAAATCACCAATAGCATTGTAAGTTAAATTACTAACAGTAGCGGCACCTGCTGTTAATGTGATACCTGCAAGTGTCCCACCAAGTGCTCCAGCATTAAGCTCCAAACTATTTAATGAAAGACCTACAGTCGTAGCAACATTAACTTGATTTCCATATTGATCTCTTGCGCGAATATCAGCGCTAAAAGTATCAATCGCATCAGAGTCAGGTGTTGTTGTACTAGAAATATTTGCATAGTGGTGATGAACATTTGGATCTACATTTATTGTACCAGCTCCACCTGCTCCAGTTTCTCCAACTTGATTGTCAATTGTCAGAGTGCTGATATTAAATGTTTCGTCATTGAAGAATTGGTATGAAAGTGTTGCTTGTCCACTTCCATTAAAATTCAGAGGGTTTGTTGGTAAAACTGTTGAATCAGAATATGGTGAGTCTGTTGAACCACTAGCAAAAAGATATGTAAATCCTTCAAGAGTAGTTTCTAAACCGGTTATATCATTTCCAGCATTGTCTTTTGCATGTACAACAACCGTGACCACATCTCCGGCTTGAGGAGTTGTATCTGAAATCGTATCAAGAGTATAATTGATAAGCCCATCAATATGCGGAGTAAAAGTTCCCGTTAATCTATTTCCATCATCAGGAGTTGTGACAGCTCCACTATCTGTAGCAATGAACTTAACTCCATGACTTACACCGTAAGTAAACCCTGTAAATGTTTGTGAGCTTGCACCACCAAGACTTAAACCTGTTGCACTTGAAATTGTTCCAGCAATGGCCTCATCAGATGTAACTTGTATGGAAAGAGAAATAGGATTACCAATACCATTTGTTGTTAGGTTACCCCATTGATCGTTGGCCTCTATGGTAAGTCCAAATGTCGTAGAGTTATCTGCAACAAAAGAGCCTGTTGCAGTTTTAGTTTCATAATGGTCAAGCACATTAGGAATTACTGCTGTTGTGGAAGCTGTAGTACCTGTAGCACTTCCTCCTGCGGTTTCCGTTACCGTAACATTAAAAGAAGTTCCAGCGTTATAAACTGTTACATTTTTAATGGCTTGTCCGTTAGTGAAGTCACTGTTAGATAATGTAAAACCAGTAGGAGCTTGCCCCTCTGGAGAAGAACCGTTTGTATTTGTAAAAGTGTAGGTTACCCCTGCAGGGTTTGTATAAGTTAAGACTTGATTATCATCAGCATCGAGTGCCGTTACCACGACATTGAAAGCTGTACCCGCAGTTACATTTGCTGGGTTTCCTTGAACTTCAACTTGAAATTTTGCAATCGCACCGTGACTTAGAGAAACAGTAGCAGTATCTGTTACACCACTTCCATTATCTGCAGTTATTGTACATGATCCTATATCTGTAGGATCAAAGTTAATACCAACTGTAGATGTAGTTGGTATTGGATTTCCAGAAATTTCACCTACAACACAATTTCCACTCACTCCACCAGTCCAATCAACACTTTGATCAGATAAATAATTTCCTGAGTTATCAAAACCAGCAGCGTACATAGAAATTGTCTCATCTGCAGTATGAGCATCGTTATTAATATAGCTTCCTGCAAAGCTTGCAGCACTCATGATAGAAATACTTTCAAGAGTATTATCATTTACAGAAATTGCTCCTGATGTAACTGTTGTTATCCCAACTCCGCTCGTGTCAACTAATTGAAGCTATGGCGTAAGACCATCATCAGTAGTTCCATTAATTAAGAGGTTATTTGAAACCGTTGCTGTTCCACCAGAACTAAAATCAAGTGTTGTTGCAAAAGAAGAAGTATTCGAATTATTAATTTTTGGAGAAGTATATGTTGGACTTAAATCTCCAGGTGCTGCTGGATTAAGAGCTGTTGAGTTTGTAACATAGCTAACCGTTGTGCCATGAGATGAATTTACATAGTTGTAAGCAAAGTTTCCATCAGCATCATAAAGTTTT
>JAONMX010000030.1 GCA_028378565.1 Bacteriovoracaceae bacterium | reverse complement strand
ATGTATGGTGAGCCACTTACTGACCCTCGAATTGTTCATCTTTCAAGTAAAATAAAAAAGAAGCTACCAGATGCTACTCTTAAAATTGTAACGAATGGTGATTTTTTAACTGAAGAGGTTTACAACCAGCTAATTGAAGCAGGGGTTGATTTTTTCAATATCTCCAAACATTCAAAAAAATTATCGGCACCTTTGACAAAACTTCTTGAGAAACTTTCTGAAGAAGAAAAGAAAAAAAGATTCAATATTTTAGATTTTTGGGCAGATTTTGATGGTGATCAAGAAATGTTTAATACTAGAGCCGGGGAAGTAGAGTTAAAGGTAAAAAAAGTTAATCCTATAATGTGTAGCTATGTCACTTATCCAGTAATAAACACTTTTGGAGAACTCGTTCTATGTTGTAACGATTATCATAGCGAATACAAGTTTGGTAATGTGATGGATAGAAGTTTAGAGGAAATTTGGTTTGATCCAAAAAATATAGCAGCAAGAAAGAGAATCTTTAAAGGCCACATGGATTATGAAGCTTGTAAAAATTGCTATATGTAGTTTAAGTTCTAAACAATGAAATATGCAAATTATGCGAAGAAAGTATTTTATCCTGAAGTCTTAAAGAGAGAAGAAGAGGCTGGTGAGTTCGTTGCCCTTTGGCACAAATTACTTCCATCAGAACTTAAAATTTTGTCTTTCTGTTCACCAATTAGCTTTAGAGATAATGACGGGTACTCTGACATCTGGCATCCCTGGTTTATTAAACAATCACTATTCAAACATTTAACTTTTCCTATTCCTGATTTTTTTAAATCATGTATTCGTTTCTTTAAATTATTATTCTTAGGTAATTATGGAAGTTTTCAATATATTAAAAATGGCGATGATTCCGTTTTGGGAGTAGCTCCAAAGTATTTATGTAAAATTAATGAGGAAAATGTTGTTAGAACAAATTATTTTTCCGATAGTGATTGTGATAAATCTAGCTGGGTGCTTTTTGATGAATCTGGTAAAAATGATTTATTATCTAGAAAGGACTACTTTATTATTAGCTTGCTTCAAGTATTTTCAATTGCAAAGCTTTTGTTTCGTCGACCATCAGAAGTATCAGTTAAGTCTTGGTTTATCTTCTGCTTTTGTGCATTGAACTGGGTGGTTGCAGGATATTGGAGCACTAATTATTCACTGTATCTTTATCTAAAAAAAATATTGTCTGGAAAAAAATATAATCATGTATTTTGTATTCATGAACTCCATCAACATTCACGCATTTTATGGGAATTGGCATCTCAAATGAATGTCGAATCAATTTCAGTTTCTCATGCTCTTTTGGCACGAGAAAAATTATGGTTGCATCCTACAAAATATGAACTTGATGAAGGATTTAAGCTTCCAACTAAATTTATCGTAAATAGCGACTATGACATTGAACATACTAATCACATATATTCAAATTTAACAGAGTTTATAAAAGCCGCAAGCCCAAGATTTTCTCATTGGAGCAAGAGTAATGAAGAAACAGTATGTAATTCAAAAACAGTACTTTTTGCAGGGTCATTAGCATGGTGGGATAACGAGATATTACTGAATGCAATTAAAAAAATAATCAATGAAAAAAATGAGTTTAGTATAAAACTCAGATTTCATCCTTCATCACAATATCACAAAAAATGGGACACATGGCTAGCATCTCACCAAGGGGCTATCGAAATAGATAAAGATGATTTGAAAAAGAGTATTCAAAATTCATGCTTAGTTGTTGGAGTCGGTTCAACTGTGCTAGATGAAACACCTTTTTTTAATAGACCTTCTTTGACGATTAGAGATTCTCGCTATCAAACATTCTTTAAAAATAAAATACCATATGAAATAGATATAGAAGATTTTAATTGGAGTGAGTTAAGAAATATTATTTCAAATCATAATTCTCTCTCTGAAGAAAAAAGAAAAATGGCTCAATCGGCGTTTGGGCTAAATGAAAGAACATTTTCTGTAGCGTTTAACAAATTTGTTTAAAGGATTTTAATGTACTACATTAACGATTTTGAAGTTGGATATAAAGTAACTTATTCTGAAGTTGCGACAGAGGAAATGCATTTACAGTTTTCTAAATTATCAGGTGATAATAGCCCGATTCATATGGATGAAGAATTTTGTAAAAACACTCCTTTTAAAAAACGAATAGGATATGCCTTTCTTATCACAACGATACTATCTAAAATTTATGGAACTATATTTCCTGGTGGAAGCGAATTATGCTTGAAGCAGAAATGTGAATTTAAAAAACCGTATTTTGTTGGGGATACTCTATTTTTTGAATTAGAAGTTACTCAAAAGAATATTGATCTTGATCTTGTAACAATTAAAATTCTTACAAAAAACCAAGAGGATATAATGATTTTCAAAGGTGAAGTTGTTATGCAGTTGGTACTAGGAAAAGTATGAAATTATTTAAATACGAAGATGAAATTATTTCTAGCGAATCTCTTTATGAAAATTTAAGCCCATATATTAATAAAGGAGATACTCTTTGTGCAGAAATTGATGTAATGAGGTTTGGAAGTCTTTATAGTACTGAAATAAAAAAAAATCAATTATTAGAAGAAATTTTTAATGTTTTTATTAAATTAATAGGACCTGAAGGCCATCTTATAGTTCCTTCTTTTTCATATAGCTGGGGTTCAACAAATGATCATAAAGTTTTCGACATAAAAAACACAAAAGGAAAAGTTGGAGTTTTTCCTGAGTACTTTAGAAAACGAGACGATGTCATTAGAACAAAAGATCCAATGTTTTCTTACTTAATATGGGGAAAACGAAAAAAATATTTTGCAGATGTTGGGAATAACTCATTTGGAGTAGACTCGATTTTTGAAAAAGTCCATAAAGATAACGCAAAGCTAATGTCATTTGGTTTACCCAAATTTGATCCAACTTTTGTTCATTACATAGAAGAGTTATTTGATAAAAATATTAAAAAAATTGGCTATAGAGAAATTACTGAGTTTAGTGGAGTATTCATGGACGATGGTAAAGAATCATTAGAAAAGCATTATTGCTTGATGAGGCCAATAGGTTCAAATCTTATATTTTCAGAAAAAAAATTAATAGTTGATCTTGAGAAAAGAAAACTTCTTGAGAAAATAATTATAGGAGCCAGTATGGTTTGTATATCAGACTGTCAATCTGTATTTGATACTTCTTATGAAGGTATGAAAAATGATATTCACTTTCTAGTGGAGGAATTATAGTTGAAAAAATTTTCAAACTTAGGTCAAAAATTTATTCATATTGCTAATCAGTATTCTGAAAATATTGCAATACGGTTTCTTGATGGAACAAAGGTTTCATATAAGGAATTGGACGATTTAAGTAATAAATATGTTCAATACTTAAAAGAGGTTAGAATTAAAAAGGGAGACTGTATATCATTGTCCTCTGAGAAAAGAATTGAAAGTTATGCTCTCATTGCTTCTTGTTGGAAAACAGGTATTACATACTCTTTTTTTGATCGCTTTTCTCCTATAGAGAGGCTTGAGAAAATACTTAATCAATGCAATTCTCAAAAAGTGATTGGGTCTGAAGAAGTAAAGAGTTTACTTTCGAAAGATCGTTCTAATATGTTCCTTTCCTATGAGGATATAAAATCCTCAATTGCTAAGTTTGAAGCACATCCACATAAAATTGAATGTGAGTTTAGTGGTGATGAAGTTGCTTATGTGATGTTTACTTCCGGCTCAACAGGCATCCCTAAAGGGGTTGCAATAAAGCATAGTAGTTTAGTTAATTTTACTGACTGGACTCAAGAGTTGTATGAATTTAATGCAGATGATGTCTTTTCTCATTTGAATCCCTTGTATTTTGATAACTCCGTTTTTGACCTCTACTCATCACTTTTTATTGGTGCGAGCCTTGTTGCCTTTGCTAGAGATGATTTAAAGGATCCAGGGCTTTTAGTCGAAAAAGTCGATGAGTTTAAGTTGTCGACCTGGTTTTCTGTTCCATCTATGATCATTTACTTACTAAATCTTGGGGCAATTAGTTCAACCTCATTCAAGTATATGAAGAGAATTATTTTTGGAGGAGAAGGATTTCCGAAAAACAAGTTAAAAGAACTTTTTGAGCTTATTGGCTCAAGAGTGCAGCTAGTGAATGTTTATGGACCGACAGAAGGGACTTGTATTTGCTCTTCTTACAATATTACGAGTAATGATTTTTCTTCTGATCAAATGAATACTTTGGCACCTCTTGGTAGAGATATGCTCCCAATATTTGATTACTATATTTTAGATGAGAATAATAAAGAAGTTGAGGTTGGAGAAATTGGCGAACTTGCACTGGGGGGGGAGCAACTTTCAATAGGATACGTTGGTAATGAGGTAGAAACCAGTAGATCATTTATTTTAGATCCAATAAGAACTAATGGAAGCAATAAGGTATACAAAACTGGTGATTTGGTAAGTCGCGCTTCAAACGAGCTTATTTATTTTGCGGGAAGAAAAGATTCCCAAATTAAATTTATGGGGCACCGGGTTGAATTGGGTGAGATTGAATCTGCTTTAGATAGTCTCTGTTTTATTAATGAGTCATGTGTCGTTTTTGGCGGAAAATCGGATGCAAAACAAATTGTTGCCTATGTTTCAACAAGTTTTAAGCCTTCAGAGATAAAAAAGAGTTTGAAGAATCTACTCCCTCCTTATATGATACCAAGAAAAATCAGGGTGCTAGAAGTCTTGCCAAAGAATGCGAATGGTAAGATTGATAGGAAGGCACTTATGCTGGAGTTATCAAATGAAAGATAAAGTAATCAATATTATTCAAGAGATTGAAGATATAGATGAAGATATTTCAAAAATTGAAGGGCTGATAACAAATGGTTATCTCGACTCTTTTGGAGTATTGTCACTAGTGGCGGAACTAGAAAATTTTTTTTCTGTAAAACTTAATGGCGGAAGTGAAGTAATTAAACATCTTGAGTCTGTTGATTCGATTTGTAAGTTAGTTGAATCAAGTATGGAGCAATCAAATGGCTAGAAGTGAAAATGAAAATAACTATTACAGTATGATGGGTTCTTATTTTAATGAGAAGTCATGTGGAACTATAAATGAAAAATTAAGTAATTTTCCTAAGTTTGTTTCAAGGCAAGACCTTTCTCGATTTCTATATAAATACGAGCTATTCAAAAAAGTAATAGACGTACACGGATCTATTGTTGAATGTGGTGTTCATATGGGTGGAGGAACTTATGCATTTGCTAATCTAAGTTCAATCTTAGAGCCATATAATTACCAAAGAAAAATTTTTGGTTTTGATACATATGCAGGTTTCCCAAGTGTTGATGCAAAAGATTTAACAACTCAAAAAGGAAGTGAGGTTGCTAAAGTTGGAGCTTTCAATGTTGAAGGAGATATCCTTGCTGATTTAGCTACTTGTAACGAACTTTATAATATGAATAGACCAATTGGGCATATGAATAAAGTTTCGTTTATCAAAGGTGATGTTGGCGAAACGATACCTCAGTTTTTAAAAGATAATCCACAACTAATTATAAGTTTACTGTATTTAGATTTTGATATTTATAAACCAACTCAAGTAGCACTCGAGGCACTTATTGATAGAGTACCGAAAGGTGGAATTATTGCTTTTGATGAGCTTAATAATGAAGATTGGCCAGGTGAAACGGAAGCGGTTCATGAAGTTGTAGGATTAAAGAACTTAAGACTTCAAAGAATTCCATTTGAGCCATGTCGTAGTTTTGCAATTGTAGAGTAGACAAAATACTTATGGGATCTAATCAAATAGAGTGGGAAAAAACCTATAGCTCAAATACATTTAGGAATAAGAATCAATATCCTGATATTGAGCTTGTTTCTTTTATCATGAGAACTTATGGGGAAGTTGAAGAGAAGTCTTCAATCAATATTTTAGAACTCGGTTGTGGCTGGGGCAATAATCTTAACTTTTTTAAAGACAAAGGCTTTTCATATTGTGGTGTTGATTTTTCTGAATCAGCAATCGCTCACTGTAAAAAAGAACATCCAAATTCTCAGGTGATGGATTTTAGAAGTCTTAGCTTCTCTGAAAATTCATTTGATTGCATAGTTGATAGGATGGCCGTTCAGCACAATCCTAAAGAAGATATACGAAAAATAATTAATAATGTGCATAGTTTACTAAAGTCTGGTGGAAAGTTCTTTTCAACACTAATTGAAAAAGCAAATTATGATTATGAAACTAGTTTTCTAAGTAAAGAAGACATTCTAGACATGACTAATATGTTTAATAACGTCCAAGTCGATTACTTAGAAAGAAGTTACAATAATGGAAGCATTGTCGCCAAGCATAATATTCTAGTTTGTACTAAATAACTATCTAGTTCTCCCAAAAAAGTCATGAAAGCTCACAATATTAAAAGTATTACTTTCTTCTGAAAATTTAGATGTTGAAATTCTGCATATTGGCTGATTATCCATAGAGGGACTAGAAAAAACCTTATAATAGAAGTTGGTCTTACATTCAGGACATGATAGTTTCTGTAAAGGTTTATTTACAAGATTTAGAATTTGCTGATCACTATGAGTAATATTTTTACACATTGGACAGGCAATCAAGAATTTTAGGTCAATTACTTTACACATAGGCTCTGAACTTTATATATTTAACTGAATACTATTGCAAAATTGCGCGGAGCATATAAAATATAGGACTTTTGTGGATCCGATTGATACTTCCATTTATAAAAAAAAGCCAAGAGTAGCATTGCTTTCTCCTCAAGTAATTGGATTTTCAGATCAAATTAGAAGAGTTCAGCCACCATTAGGCCTTGCTTATCTTGCTGCAATTTTAGAAAAAAATAATGCCGAAGACATCTTAATCTATGATGCTGCTGCTGAAGGCTATAATCATATTATTGATGTTGATAAGCCTGAAGATATTGTAAATCCAGATTCAAAGCTGATTCAATTTGGTGCAGATAATAAAGAGGTTATTGAACGTTTGAAAGAATTTAAGCCAGACGTTGTAGGAATCTCATCATTATTCTCATCACAGGTTGGATGTGCCTTTAGGTTAGCAGAAGAAGTTAAGAAAAATTTTCCAGACGTCCCTATTGTTTTTGGTGGGATTCATGCAAGTAAGAAATTTAATTCTATTTTGGTGGAGAAGCCTCAAGTTGATTATATTATTACTGGTGAAGGTGATTTTACTTTTACAGAGTTTTGTTTTAGATGGGTTAATAATGATGAACCTACGAAAACGGGGGGCCTTTGCTGGTTAGATAAAAAACTAAATGCTGTCAGAGCAAACCCAACCCCTTCTTTTATTGCAAAAATGGATGACCTGCCTTTTCCAGCTTGGCATTTAGTTAACCTTGATCTCTATCATCAAATTGGAATGCCACATAACCCTTTTCTAAAGTCTAGAGAGTTTGCTTGTATAATGACTTCAAGAGGTTGTCCTGAAAAGTGCTACTTTTGCTCAAGTGCTCCTTTCTTTGGTCATGGCTTTAGGTCGATGAGTGCAGAGAAAGTAATAGAGATGATTCATGAGCTTTATCATAAATATGGTGTTCGAGAATTTCAAATTGAAGATGACACCTTTACGTTAAATAGCGTTAGAGTCGTTAAAATTTGTGAAGGAATCGCTGACCTAGACGTCCGCATAACATTACCAAATGCGATAAGAGCTGACTATCCTAAGCAACATGACAAAAGACTAAATATGTTTAAGGCCATGAACAAAGCTGGCTTTGCCCAAATATCTGTTTCAGTAGAGCATGGTAACCAAGAGTTTTTAGATAAAGTCGTTGGCAAAAGATTGGATTTAAAAGAAGTTCAAGCAACAGTTGATATTGCTCATGAAGCAGGATTATTAGTTCACACAAATTTTATGATGGGCTTTCCAAATGAAACTGCTGAATTGAGACAGAATACAATTGATTTTATGAGAAACCTTAGGTCTGACAGCTATTCATTATCTCTAGCAACTCCACTACCAGGTACTAAGATGTGGACAGTTGTTGAAGAGAATAATCTTTTTATGCCAAATTTTCAGCTTGAAAGAGTTCTATATAATGAAGTTTCAATTATTCCTACAGATATTAGCCCTCAAGAATTAAAAAACCTTGTTGTAAGTGTTAATCGAGAAGTAAACATTGCTGCTCAAAGAAGAAGTAAGTCTGCATCTGATAAATATAAATTACTCTCTGGAAAGACTGCTTCTGGAGATCGAAAATATTCCTATTCAGAAGAAGCTGAAGTTAACTAGTATTTTTCAAAGTAATCAAAAATTCTCTTAGATGCGTTATCACTTGGTAAGCAAAAGCTATCTGTTTCAATATCATCAAAAAACTTTTTAGAGTTGAGTGCTTTATCTAGCAATATCTTAAATTCTTGATAAGTAGATGCTCGCATATTCTCTGTTCTTTCAAAATCTTCCTTAGGTAAAAAAGCACATCGATGACCTGGATCTAGGTATATCGAGGGGATTCCGTGGGCCAAAAGCTCAATACCCATAGTTGATGCAAAAGTTATCACAGCATTTGAATTAAAGGCCATTTGATAGGTATTCTCCTTTAAGTCAGCATATTCAATATTTGAACCTTGTATTGCGAGTTTTTCTTCACGATCAATTTTTCTGAGAGAAGGATGGTGTTTAATAGAAATTTTTAAATGAGGGTTTTCTTTTGAGTATTGAGCGATCCACTGGAAACTTTCATAGTAATCTTTTTTGAAACTATCATATGAATTTACATAATACATTCCAGTTGAAGCATTTATTCCAACAAATAGAATATCCAACTTTTTATGAAAAGGAGTTGGGGTTTTAAACCAAAGGTACTCCATGAATACTGAGCCAATGGGGATGACTTTATCTATTTTCGCTCCGTAGTTTTTACATTCTTCGAGAGTACGAGTTCCTAAACTAAAAATGACGTCAAAGTCATAGTAAAATCCATTCCTACCAAATTGATAGATATTTTTTTGAAAAGTAGTACTAAGCTCTCCACCGTATTTTTTAAAAAGAAAAGTCTTTAGAGCACTTGAGCGATAATGTTTTTCTTGAATAACAAATCGGCACTTAATGTATTTAAAAATAGATGAATAATATAAGTATTGATTGATAATATTTAAGGAGAGTGCAATGTAATTGACTCTCTTGAAACAACTAAGAATAACTAAGGTAGGCAGCCCAATTAATAACTCGATAAACGTAGTTTTAATCACTAAGAAAAAGTCATAAAACTTATAATTTGGACGATAATATGTAGTTGTGTTTTGAAAGGAAATGCCTTCTTCACTTGCAATGATACCAACTTCTCCTGGAGGGTACATGTCTATCAATTTTCCAAACCGATCGAGCTCGCCTTGATGAAAAATTGAATCAATGATGAGTGTATGGTTCTTTTTATGATGAAATAATTTTGATTTAAAAAATATTACAAAAAAATAAAAAATAAATTTCAAGAAATAAAGTGGAGTTCTTGAAATTTTTAAAGTATTGGCGAATGAGGCATTTTCATAATGATAAGATCCTTCAAGGAAAATGCACATCTGTCTCTTGGTAACTTCCTTAGGAAGAGAGTAAAAAGTTTTAAAATACCATGCTAAAATTTCAGAGCAGCGAGAATTAGAAAAGTCGTCAATAGTCATTCTTAAGTCTAAGCACGACTCACTAATATCAATTTCTCTATTATGCTTATAAGAAGTATTGTTCATTTAACTATGCTTTTTCTTATACATCATCTCACAAAACTCAAAATCCTCAATATAATCGATATCAGAAGAAGTAACAGGGTCTATATAATAAAAAAATGGATTCTCTCCGACGAGAGTTCCTCTTCTTTCAAGATCTTCTCTTTTAAGGATATTAATAACAAAAGAAGGTGCACATAAACCTTTTAAGTCTTGAGATCGAGGCCAAGGATAAGGCTCAAAATTTACTGGCTTTTCATTATAAAAAACATATTCTTTAATTTCAAAAACACTCATGAGACCATCCTTATCAGATGGCATGTCATAAAATGCTTTCACTGCATTTTGGTACACTTCAGCTTCTGCTAATGGATTTGTTACGTTAACCCATGCAACATTTTCATAGTCGACTTCAGACGCTAAATAAGAGTAAACATCACTCATCGGTACATCACTTGTGGAGTACTTAGGATCTCTCTGATGAGCAGTAACCCCCATATCTTTAGCTATTTGAAGTATCGATTCATCCTCTGACGAAACGACAATTTCATTAAAGCAGTTTGCTTCTAGTAATTGACTAATTTTTAGTTCAATTAGACTAGTATTATGAAATTTTCGAATATTCTTTTTGGGCACTCGGTCAGAGTTACCTTTCACGGGGATGATTGCTACAATACCTTTTTTCATCATTACTTCCTCAGATATTTGTTTGTCAGGTATTCTACATCAGAGAAGGTGCACAGGAAAGCTATCAGTAGTATTTATGAGAGTTAAGGTGACTTGACGCGTGGTGTGTTTCTCAAGATATTATGGTTAATTAACTAGTTAATTTAATATGTTTAAGAGGAGTGTTGACCATGAAAATTTTGGTCACCGGAGGAAGTGGATTCCTTGGAAGTCATGTTGCAGATGCCTTATCGGCAGATGGACATGAAGTAACTATTTATGATTTGAAAAAGTCGCGATATTTAAGATCAAATCAGAAAATGATTCTAGGAGATCTTTTAGATAGAGATGCATTGGAAAGTGCTATAGAAGGTGTTGATATTATTTATCATTTTGGTGCATTAGCAGATATCGATGTTGCAAAGCATAACCCGGTACCCACAATGGAAATTAATATTATGGGCACTGTTTTTATAATGGAAGCTGCTCGAAAATTTAATATTAAAAGAGTGGTTCTTGCGAGCTCTATTTACGTCTATAGTAGGACTGGGTCGTTTTATAAAGTATCAAAACAAACGTGTGAACAACTACTCGAAACCTATAAAGCTCAGCATAATATTGATTATACGATTTTAAGATTTGGTACTTTATATGGAACTAGATCAGACAAGCACAATAGCGTTTATAGATATCTTTCTGAAGCTCTTGAGACTAAGAAAGTTGATTTTAAAGGGAGTGGTGACGAAGTCAGAGAATACATTCATGTTACAGATGCTGCTAAAATATCTGCCGAAATTTTAAATGATAAATATAAAAACCAAGCGTTCATCCTTACAGGACATCATAGAATGACTTTAATGGAGATGCTAGTAATGATTAAGGAAATTCTTGGTGGAAATGTCGATATAAAAAGAAACGATGAAATAAATCTTTCGCACTATACGCAAACGCCATATTCTTATAGTCCTAAAGTCGGAAAAAAAATTGTTTCTAATACATATTGCGATTTAGGGCAAAGTCTAGTGGAAATTCTTGAGGAGATAGACTCAAGAGAACAAGAAGAAATAAAATTATAGGTATAAAATGAAAAAAGTTTTGATTACAACATCTAGTTTTGGTGAGTTCAGTTCAGACCCGCTTGATCGCTTAAATGAAAAGGGGTTTGAACCAGTGCTAAACCCTTATAAAAGGAAAGTCACAGAAAGAGAGCTAATAGAACTAATAAATGAACACAAACCTGTTGCTTTAATTGCAGGAACGGAAAATATTTCTAGTAATGTTCTCGGTAAAGCTAAAGATTTTTTAAATTGTATTTCTAGAGTCGGGGTTGGCTGGGACAATGTTGATCTTGATTTTGCAAAAGCAAATAATATTTCGGTTTACAGGACTCCTGATGCTGTTACTCCTGCTGTCGCAGAGTTGACTTTAGCTTTAATATTAGATCTGATGAGAAAAGTTAGTGAGCAAAACCAAGTGCTAAAGTCTGGGGTTTGGAGAAAACAGATGGGTTCACTTCTTGGAAAGAAAACTGTTGGAGTAATGGGAGCAGGACGCATTGGGAAAAAAGTTTCAGAATTAGTAAAAGCTTTTGGAGCCACTGTTGTTTGTTTTGATCTCTATAAGGACGAAGCTTGGTCAAAGAAAAATGATATCAAGTATATTGATGATTTTGAAGATTTCGTTTTGCTGTCTGATATTGTCTCAATTCATTGTTCGTACAGTGATGATCTAAAAGGGATATTCAATAAAAACATATTTAATAAAATTGAAAAAGATTTTTATATTGTGAATTTGTCTCGTGGAGAGATGATTGTAGAAGAAGATTTGATAACAGCTTTAAGAGATGGAATAGTAAGTGGTGCTGGACTAGATGTTTTTGAAAGGGAGCCATATGAAGGCCCTTTGAGAGATTTAGATAACGTAGTTCTGACTCCACATATTGGATCTTATGCAAAAGAGACAAGGATTCAAATGGAATCAGAAGCTGTTGAAAATTTTTTAAAAGGATTATAAGGAATACTCATTGAAAACAATTTTTCTTTCTCATCCATTTCGCGAAACATTTCCATCCTATGGACAGCCAGATACGTCAATTGAAGTTGAAGCGGTTAAGTCAATTTCGTGTGGGGACTCTTGCCACACTTACACCTTTAAAATGAATAATCACTGGGGAACTCATATAGATTCTCCAAATCATTTTTATAGTGATGGAAAAAAGCTGACTGATTATGATGCCTCTTTTTGGGAATTTGATAAAGCTCAAATTATTGATGTTGATGTATCAAAAAGATTAGTTTTGGAAAAGGATGATTTTGTCGGAAAAGTTGCAAAGGATACTGACATTTTATTTGTAAGATCTGGCTATACTGAAAAGAGATGTGAAGCTTGTTATGCCACTGAAAATCCTGGAATACATTCAGAAGTTGGCTTTTATTTAAGAAAGAATTTTCCTGGTCTAAGAGTCATTGCTATGGACTTTATTTCAATCTCTTCAAGAACAAATAGGGAAGAGGGTCGTAAGTCACATCAAGCATTTTTAAATCCAAACGGTCACGGTGATCCCATTCTTATTGCAGAAGATGTCAAAATTTCAAAAAATATTCAAAAAATATCAAAAGTAACGATATTACCATTGATGATCGAGCAAATTGATAGTGCTCCTTGTACAATTATAGGGAAGGTAGCATTTAATGATTAAAGTAATTACAGAATTTTTTAAACTTTATCCAAAAAATACAATTCTGGTATGTATATTATTTTTTCTACAGAGTCTTCTTGAAAGTGTTGGGATTTCATTAGTTATTCCAGTTTTTCAAAAAATGCTTGGAGACGGAACGGAAAACACTCTAGCAAAGTATATAGACCAAGTTTATTATGCAATTGGACTGAATCCATCTATCGAAAATATCTTCCTTGGTTTAATTTTTGTATATTTCTGTAAGTCTGTCATTATGATGTTTTCGCGTCATGTCGTTTCAATTAGCTCAGCGGGGTTTCTTTACGGGACAAGAGTTAGAATAATTAAGGCAATGCTTGAAGTTAACATTTCTTACCTAAGTGATAAGAGGCAAGGTGATCTAATAAGTACGATTACTAATGAATCAGAAAGAGCGGCAACATCTTTCGTACACTCTGCCCAGTGGATATCATCTTTTCTATCTTTTATTTTATACGTCTCGTGCGCTCTTTATATATCAAGTGGTTTAGCTGTTGCTGCCGCTTTAACTAGTGTTCTTGTTTTGTCTCCACTTAAGTTACTTTCTAAAATTGTTAAAAAATATGGAGTAAAAACAACTTACTACAACGAGGAGTTTCAGGTGAGCTTGATTGAATCATTTTCAGCAATGAAAGTGATTAAAGCTTCATCTTTTGAAAAAGGTGTCTATAAATCAATTACAAAAATAATGTCAGAGTTGAGAGATAATTGGGCAAAATCATATTTTCATGCCAATTCAGTACATATTTATTCAGAGCCAATTGTAATAGCACTTCTTTGTGGAATATTTTACTTCGCTCACAAAATGGGGATCCCTTTTGTAGAGTTAATCGTTTTCTTATTGGTATTTCAACGATTGTTACCTTCGTTTACAAATATGCTATCGATTTATAATAATATAAATTTGAGTATTCAAGGTTTTGATAAAGTAGAGAAAATTATCAAGGAAAGTCGAGAAAGTGTAGAAATATTTGGTACAGGTGACTGTCCTGAATTAAATGGAAGTATTCATTATAAAAATATCAATTTTTCATATATTGAGGATCGGCCTGTTTTTCAGGGACTGGATCTTCAAATTCCTTTTGGTAAAACAGTCGCCTTCTTAGGGGAATCAGGTTCAGGGAAGACAACTTTAGTCGATCTTCTTTTAGGTTTTTATAGAGTTGAAGATGGTCAATTGTTGATAAATGACACAAATATAAATGACTTTGATCTTAGGCAATGGCGAGCTCAAATTTCATATGTTTCTCAGGAACCAATCCTTTTCCATGCTTCCGTATATGAAAATATTACGTGGGGAGTAACTGAAGCAGAAAAAGATAAAGTAATAGAGGCAAGTAAGAAAGCAGCTGCTCATGAGTTTATTAAAGATCTAGCTAAGGGATATGACACAATTGTTGGTGATAATGGTGTTAAACTTTCAGGTGGTCAAAGACAGAGGATTGTCTTGGCCAGAGCGTTGTTAAAGAAACCAAAAGTTTTAATTTTGGATGAAGCAACTTCGGCATTAGATCATGAGTCAGAACTTGCAATTAAAGATTCTATAAATCAACTAAAGAGAAATAATGATATTACAATTATTATGATTGCTCATCGACTTACTACTGTAAAAGAGGCTGATATTATTTTTATTCTTGAAAATGGGAAACTTAAAGAACAAGGATCCTGGAAAGAGTTAATAAACAAAGATGAAAGTTATTTACAAAAAAGTTCTACCGTACTTGGTTAAAAAATGAGTTTAATTAATAGAATTTCTGAAATTTCCAAAGACCCAACCTTAAGAAAATGGTTTGTTCATAAAATTTTCAATCCAACAGATAAAGGGATGACTTCTAAAAAAGGAACACCTCCCTACTTAGAAGTGTTACTTTTAGATAATGACTGGAAAAATATTCCTGTTAATGTAATGCTACCTCAATGTTCACCATTAGAATCTTTGGAGGACGCAAGTACTTTTAATTTGAGACTGGCCTCAGATCATTTTGACATATGTTTTGAAAGTTTTAAGGACGAAAATTTTTTTAGTAAGTACTCAGGGATGATTATCAATAAGCCTGATGCTGAAGATCGAGAAGCATTTTTTAGGCTTTCATTTATTCTACACTCAATTGAAAAAAATAATGGCTATTCTAACATAGAAAAAAAAATCGTGCTTGATTGGGCAAAGACAAAAATTAATACAAGAGATTCACATTATTCATATACGATAGCTGAAAGAATATCAAATATCGGAATATTTTTATCGAGATCACAATTACTTTCATCACTTGAACTAGAAAACAAAAATACTCTTTTGAAAAAAATTTTAGAAGATGTTGAGCATTTAATAAATAATCTAGAATATTTTGGTGAAGATCTTACTTCTAATCACTTGGGAAATAATGGAAGAGGCATTCTTTGGGCATCATTAATATTGAGAAATGATTTTTTATTAAAGATTGGAAAAAAAATCCTAAGAAAAGAATTTGATAGGATTGTCCAAAATGAAGGTATTATAAGGGAAGGATCGTCTCATTACCAAAAATTAATTTGCAGAAACTATTTGGAAGCATGTTGGATATTGTCTTCAACAAATGATGAGAGTAAAAATGACTTTTTTCAAATGAGCGAAAAGTTATTAAAGGGATCATCTTTTTTAACTCTACAAGGAAGAGATCCGCTAGTGGGTGACATTTCTCCTGATTTTAGTCCCGAATGGTTTATGGGGATAGTGAACAAGGAAGTTCACACAGGTTGGGTATCACATTTTGACTTTCAACTACCACATTCTGATCAACAATTTGAAGGATTCTCTAAAATGGATGACTTCATTAGGATTGATGAGTATGACTTTTCTATTCTTGTTCATATGAACAAGGGGGGAATGCCAAATTTACCTGGACATTCTCATTGTGACTCTAGTTCCCCTGTAATTGTGTTTAGAGGAGAGGAGTTATTAATCGACCTTGGGAGAAAAAATTATAAGCCAGAGTCTAATGATTATATTACAAGCACTTTTCATAATATGTTAAAAATTGACAGTCAGGAACAAGAAGTAAGCCCAAGAGGGATTTTTGGGAAAAAGTTTCGAAAAAAAGTAACTTCCGGTGGTACTGTTTTAAAAAGTAATGGAAAAAGAAAAATTGAGATTAAAAATTTTCGCTCAAAAGGGGTAAATGTATTATTTGAAATTAAATTAACTAAAGATTCAATAGCTTTGGTTTACGAATTGCAACCCTTTAAAAAAAATAAGAAGACTGCTTTAGTTGAATTACCATTATATCTAGCAAATGAAAATTTTAGTGTTAATAACAGTGAAGGAGAAATGTTCAAAATTGAAGAGCATGTTAGAAGTGTTCGCTATGGGCAAGAGTCAAAATGTTTTAAATATTTCTTCCAAAAAGAAGTTATATTACCTACCAAGCTAAGCTTTGAGATTTCAAAGATAGGAAATTAAATGAATTTTTCAAATAAATTACAATTATTTAAAACTAGAAAAATTAACTTTTGTGATATTGGAGCAAGAGGAGGATTACCAGATATTTGGTCTGAAATAAAAGAGGATGTTTATGGTATTATGTTTGAGGCAGATCCAGAGGAGTGTAAGAAATTGGACCAAATGGAAGACTGTGAGGTTTTTCCATACGCGCTTGATGAGAAAGATGGAGAACATGTAATCTATCTTACCAAAGAAAGAAGGTGTTCATCTTTTTATCCACCTAATATTGAAATCTTGAAAATGTTTCCAGAGGTTTGTCGCTTCACCATTGAAGGTGAATTTTCAGTTGAGACTAAGTCTATGGATTCTTTAATTGAAGGGTCTGAATCATTAAAGTACTTAGATTTTTTAAAGGTTGATACACAAGGATCGGAGTTAGATATACTTAGAGGAGCTAAAGAAGTTTTAAAAAATGTTATTGGTACAGAAGTCGAAGTTGAGTTTCTTGAAATATATAAAGGTCAGCATTTATTTCGAGATGTTGATTCCTTTATGTATGAGAATGGCTTTGAATTATTTGACTTGAGAAAAACTTACTGGAAATCTAAAAATGCAATATTTCTAGGCTCACCTAAAGGGAAACTTATTTTTGCAGATACTCTTTACTTAAAAACAATAGGAAATGTTTTTGATCTTTGTCGAGAAAAGGAGAAAGATGCTAGAAATATCATTATAAATGCTTTAATTATTGCTAGAACATACGGTGCTTTTGATTATGCATTTGATATAATTTCGAATGATTTGTTTTTAACGTATTTTAATAAGAACGAAAAAGAAGAGATCTTAAAAATTTTAATGATCGACTCCAAAAGTTTTAACATTCCTTTTTTACTAAGAGTAAATATACCGCTTATTTCTTCAGCGATTGCATTTATCGCAATGCTTTTTAAGCCAAATAGTAAAGGCTGGAGCTTTGCTGAAAATAATCTAGGTTCTCGAAAAAGAAGAGGACTTTTCTATACTAATTAAAGAAATTTTTAATTGAATCAATTACATATGTAACTTCTTGATCAGACATTGATGGGTACATTGGAATACTTAAACATTCCTTGTAATATTTTTCATTATTCTTCAATTCTAAATCTTTACCGAAATATTCTTGATAATAAGGATGTTTATATATTGGAAGGTAGTGTACTTGTGCATAAATCTCCTTATCGTTTAAGTACTCGTATAGCTCCTTCCTATTTTCTACCTGAATAACAAAAAGGTGAAATGCGTGATAAATATCAGCAGGAAGATATGGGAGGCTGATCGAAGAAATCTCTTCGAGTTCTTCTAAGTATCTTTTTGCGATAGTATTTCTTCTCTTAATACCCATATCTGCTTTTTTCAACTGCGAAAGAGCAAGTGACGCTTGAATGTCC